>NZ_LSIS01000419.1:0-1031 GCF_001556365.1 Blastomonas sp. CCH1-A6
ACATTGCGCAGCAATGCCCGAAAGCCTTGAGAATCAAGGCCACAACCGAGGCGCAGGGGCTCCGCACATTGCCGCCCTTTATCTTGCCCTCGACCTTCCCCCTTCAGAAAGACAGCCCTGCTCCCTTCCGGCGCTGCGAAAGCCTGCGCCGAAACCCGCCAGAGCGCGCGAAAGCCGCTCACGGCGGAGGCCGCCCGGAAAGCGGGACGAACAGGCCGTTGGAGGGAGACGCGGCATCGGCCATGACAAGCCCGGCGCGGTCGTCGGCCGGCCCTTCCGGCGGCACCTGGGATACCGTGCGATCGGCGGATCGCGGCGCAGGCGAAACCGCGCCCGGCCGCACCGCGAACAGCGCAGCGCGGCGCCAAGCGAAGGGATCGGGCAGCGGCGCGGCGGCAAGCCGAGTGTCGTCCGAACCACCGGTGATCGACGCCAGCTTTGCGAGATAGGCGCGGGTCTCGACGGGCAGCGGACGACCGCGCGACAGATATTCGTCGTAGCGGCCCGGCCCCGCGTTATAGGCTGCCAGCATCGCCGTCGCGTTGCCGTAGCGGTCGTGCATCGCGCGCAGATAGGCCGCGCCCGCCATGATGTTGTCGCGCACGTCGTAGGGGTCAGCCCCAAGCCCATAGCGTGCGCGCAGGCTGGCCCATGTCGCGGGCATGATCTGCATCAGGCCCATCGCTCCGGCCGACGAAACGGCGCGGACATCGCCGTTGCTCTCGACGCGCATGACCGCCCATATCCAGCGTTCGGGGATTCCGAAGCGCCCTGCTGCGTCGGCGACATGGGCGGCATAGGGATGGCGCGCGGCCGCTCTCTCGGCGGGCGCGTCCTGCGCCCGCGCGGCGACGGGCGCAGCGCTCGGTGCGAGCAGCAGCAGGACCGCGAGCAAGGCGGCCGACACGCCCCGGCTCCGCCGCCAGCCTGCCAGCGTGCTCGCTCCGGTAAAGGGTGCGCGCGAAGCGCCGGCCGAGGGCCGCCCTTGACCTTCGCTGCGCGCGCCGGCCGGCCTGCGACCGAGCGGGACG
>NZ_LSIS01000420.1:0-8815 GCF_001556365.1 Blastomonas sp. CCH1-A6
ATGCAGCCCGGTGACCACACCCCAAATTACACCTCATTGACGGACGTGACCCAAGGAGAGACCCATGTCGGCTCCTGAGTTTGCCGATGAACCACCGCAGTCAGACCGATTGAGCGCTTATGATGAGCGCCACCTTGTCACCTATCTTCGCCTGCTGGATGCCGAAAAGGACGAGGCATCATGGGAAGAGGTGGTTTCGATCATCTTCGCCATCGATCCTGCCAGTGAGCCGGATCGCGCGCGAAGGGTCTATGATACCCATCTCGCCCGCGCCAGGTGGATGACGCAACACGGCTACAAGCACCTGATGGTCCCGCGAACCCAATAAAACCGGGCATTTAGCACCAATCTGGCGCAATCGATTGTGCCTTGCCGCGGGGGAGCCCGGAACTGACTCGAGCACTTCTCTCGTCACGGCTCCGACGTGATCGTTCGACTCCAAAAAAACCTCATAGGAGAGGTGCGATGGAGAAGCCGCCCGACTGGCGTTCGGAGAATTACGCCAAAGCGTTTGAAACCTATGACCGCGCGGATTTCGCGCAGGAGTTTCTTCGCCGCAATCCCGACTATCGCGACCAATATGCTGAAGCCGTTGACGCTGCGCCACTCGCGCTGAGTCGTCTGGCCCGGCACTGGGGGTTGGTCTTTCGCTGCGGACCCTGACCTCCCGGCCCACCATCTCCCGATCATCTGGCACCCATCTACCGCGGCCAGCGTCATCCTTTTGCGCCCGGCTCCTTTCCCTTGCGACGGCTGCAGCCAAGCCGAAATTGTCGGAAGTATGAATATCGCGGCCGAGCACCGTGATGAGGAAGGGCGGCATCTCGTCCTCTCGACGGGGAAGCGCCGCTACCGCCTGAATATTTGCGGCGAGACAACAGAAGCCGAGCCGCTCGCCTATGTTCTTCCGGGCGACGCATTTTGGGAAACACGGAAGGCCGCCGTTTCCGACTTTCATGAGCATTGCCATCTCGGACATGTGAAGAAGCTCCCGTTCTGCCTTGCGCCCGGTCCGTCAGAGCACTGGCGTCTGGTCCAATGGCTTCGGTTGCTCGATGCGCTGTCCGGCGGTGCAACCATGCGCGAATTGGCCATCGAACTTATCGCCCGCGATGCCGGGCGATATTCGGCCGCCGAATGGGACACGTCGAGCGAGCGCAAACGGATTGCTCGCTGGCAGCGACAGGCGCTCGCCATGCGCGACGGCGGCTATCTCGCCCTGTTGAGCGGCCACTGATCGGGACATTCGGCAGCCACGCCCTATGTCCGTTCACCCAAGTCCCTGAAAATCTCAAATCTCGCCTCCTGCTCGCCGGGCCAACCCCTTGTGTCCGGCACTTCACAGGAGACGTTTCATGGATGGAGATTTCGTCCCGGTATTCCCGCGCTATGTCAGGACGCCCGATGCTGCCGTGCATTTGGGTCTCTCAGCCCGCACGCTTGAAAAGCATCGTTGCTATGGGACGGGGCCGGCCTTTCACAAACTTGGTCGGCGGATTGTCTATGCCATAGTCGATCTCGATGCCTGGGCGCAAAATGGTCGCCGCAATTCAACATCCGATCCCGGACAAGGCATTTGCCTGTCAGCACGACCGGTGCGCCGCTGATGCGTTCGGTGAGCCCCCAGCAACAGCTCGACCTGTTCTACTCGATGCCCGGTGACATTGCCGCACGCGATGCGCAGGATCTGATGTCCTGGCCCTTCTTCAGTCTTGCCAAGTCGCGGCGCTCCGCGCCGATCGACTTCGCAATGGGGGCCACATGGATCTCGGTCGAAGCCGTGGCCGAGCACGGCATGGCGACCATCTGGGATGCCGACATTCTGATTTGGGCGGCGAGCCAACTCGTCGAAGCGCGCGACGCAGGCCGCCCTACATCTCGGCACATCGCCGCCCGTCCGCACGAGATTTTGACCTTCATCGGGCGCGGGACGGGCAAGGACCATTATGAGCGGCTGCGCGCAGCGCTCGACCGCTTGCAATCGACGACCGTTGCCACGTCGATCCGCCAGCAACACCAGCGCCGACGCCACCGCTTCTCCTGGATCAACGAATGGCGGGAGACACTCGACGACCGTGGCCGAGCCGTTGGCATCGAGCTCATCCTGCCCGACTGGTTCTATGCCGGTGTGCTCGATCGCGGCCTGATCCTGACGATCGACCGCGCCTACTTTGCGCTGACTGGCGGCGTCGAGCGCTGGCTCTACCGTATCGTGCGCAAGCATGGTGGACATCAGCGCGGTGGCTGGAGCTTCGACGTTCCGCACCTTCATCTCAAATCAGGTGCGCTTTCGCCGCTCAAGCAATTCGCATTCGAGCTGCGGACCATCGTCCGGCGGCAGTCTCTCCCGGGCTACCATCTGAGCCTTGAACACAGCTTCGGCCGCGAGCGGCTGATCTTCAAACCCATCCCCGTCGACCCGTTCGTTGCCGCTGCCCGGCGCGTCGGTTTCCCTGTGGAGAAGTTGGCATGACATTCGGCCTATCAAAAACCGTCGGACTCGGCCCATCGGAAACCCGATCCTCGGCCTATCGAAAACCGGGACCATGCGGAAACCCGCAGAAATCTGCGGCAAATCGGCGCTCCTCTAACGATGCTAATAGAAAAGAATCCTTCGGATTCTTGCTAACCCTTTTGCCGCCTGTGGATAATCTCGGTGCGACGGGCCTGCTCAACGTCCGCGTCAAGCTTGTCGGGTTCGCGGTGGCAGGAGCGCGGCCATGAGCGAGCCAACTGCGCAGCGGCACAGCTCCTCGCAGACCATCAGGTCAGCAACAGCCAGCGCCCTGACCGAGGTCGAAGTGACCTGGATCGAGAAGCGCTACGAACAATGGATCCGCTTCGGGCGCATCGCGGCAGACACGATCATCAACCGCCGCACGCGCGTCATCGCCTTCCGTCCCGGCGCGGTCTTCGCCTTCGTGCGCTGGTCGTCGAACGACTATGGCACCATCCATTCGTGCATCGACATCGTGACGGCAGTGGCACCGGGCGAGGCCTACACGACGTTGCGGTTTGTCCGTCCCGGCGCTGACATTCTGCTGCACATCGAGGGCTGGCCCAAGGTCGCACAGGTGTTGCAGGCCATCGATGCGGTCGAAGCCGCCGGTGTTGATCCGTGCGACGCATCGCCCGATCACTGGCGCCACGTCGGCAACCGGCTGAATGCCGGAATGCCGTTCAGGGCTTACACAGCGGAGCGGCACGCGGCCTGGCTCCGGCGCAAGGCGCTCGAAGCATGAGCCGCCGCCGCTATGTTCGCGCCACGATACTGTGGGCAGCCCTGTTCAGCGCCGGGTTCTCAGCAGTCGCCATGCTGTCGCCGCGACCGCGACTGATGTGGAACGCGAGCGCCAGTGCGCCCGTCGGCCTCTATCGCCTCGAGAGCGACACACGCCCAAGGTTTGGCGAACTGGTCGCCATTGTGCCCCCGGCTGCGACCGCGCGGATGATGGCCGAGCGCCACTATCTGCCAATCGGCGTGCCGCTCATGAAACATGTCGCGGCCTTGCCCGGGCAATGGGCGTGCCGCGCCGGCGCTGTCGTCTCGGTGGACGGCAAGCGTGTCGCCATAGCCAAATCGCACGACAGAATGGGTCGGCCTTTGCCAAGCTGGCAGGGCTGTCACCGTGTTCGGACAGACGAATTGTTCCTGTTGAACCCGGCGCCCGACAGCCTTGATGGGCGCTATTTCGGCGCTCTGCCAGCAGCCGGTCTTATCGGCACGGCACACCCCATCCTTACCCGTGATGCACCTGACCAGCCCCTGCGCTGGAGAGGCTTTGGTGCATCCGCCGCTTCCCCAACCACCAACCAGGAGCACAGGCCATGATGATCGGCGTCTTTCATTCCGCGCAGGACAGTTTTACCGGGCAAATCCGGACCCTCACGCTCGATGCTGTCGTGACGCTCGTCCCGGCTCCATCGAACGACAGCGACAATGCACCCGACTGGCGCGTGCTGCTCGGCGATGCCGAAACCGGCACTGAAATTGGTGCTGGCTGGAACCGCACAGGCGAGCGCGCCGGTGCCTTTGTCGCGGTGCAGATCGACGACCCGGCCTTTGCCCATCCTCTGCGCGCCAACCTGCTTCGATCCATGTCCCGTGACGACGAGCATCACCTGCTCTGGTCGCGTCCGACCAATCGCGATCGGAAATAGGCCATGACCGTTGCTTCGCTTCGCCGTCGCAGGTGTTCCGTAGTTCGGATTGCCGTTCGGCTGCGCCTTCACCTTCTCCTTCCCGGCACTTGTTTCGCTCTCGGCTTGGCAGCGGCGACTTCTCCGGTTGCCGCAGTTGCGACGGTGCCTGACCAGTTTGCAGAGCATCCTTATGCGCCGCATGTCGCAGAGGCATCGCAGCGCTTCGGCATTCCTGAGCTCTGGATATGGGCGGTAATGCGGGCGGAAAGTCGCGGCAATTCGCGTGCGGTTTCGCCTGCCGGAGCCATAGGGCTGATGCAGATCATGCCCGGCACTTGGTCTATGCTGAGCGCGCGGCATGGCCTTGGCTCTGACCCGTTCGATGTGCGTGCAAACATCCTTGGAGGTGCGGCCTATCTGCGCGCCATGTGGGATCGGTATCGCAATGTCAGCTTGATGCTGGCGGCCTACAATGCGGGACCAGGCCGTGCCGATGACTATGCTGCCGGTCGTCGCAGTCTTCCGGCAGAAACCGTCAACTACGTCGCCCAGATCGCGCCAAGTCTTGGAATGGCCAGCATCGCTTCGCCTGCTGCCATGCCACCTGCCAATGCTCATCCCTGGCGTCAGGCTACATTGTTCACACCGCGCGGGGATGGAGAAGCGAGCAGCAATGACGGTACGGCCGATGTGCAGCCACAGCGCACCCAGCTTACGTCGCCGTCGGCCTCTTTGCCGTCACCGAACCCCGCGCCGCACCCCCTGTTTGTGTCGCTTTCACCGCGAAATCAGTGATGGGTTACACCAGCGCATCTCTGACGGTTCGGGCGTCGTGTCGGAAAGGTACGGCGGGGAGGCGTGTGTTTGAGCGACAGGGCAATTTTGGAGGGCAAGATAAAAGGAGTGCCAGCACCTGGCCCTCATGTGGTTGTTGTAGTGTGATAATTTCGTATGGCACCGGACATAACCGGCCATACAATGTTTCCCACGCGCCCGGAAATCTGCCGCGCAATCGTCTGGCACCTTCAAAATGAGCCGCGACGACAATGAATTTCGGGTGCGGCCGGGAAGAAGCAGGGACAGCGGTGCAGCCTCTGGACGGCGAAGCCAGAAGCTGGCGGCTCAGGTCCAGCGCGCCGCCAACAAGGCGGGCCATGCGGGTTCACGGCGAGCGGGTCTGAAACGCGGCAGCGGTAGCGGCAAAGCCGCGCGCGGGCGTCGGACGGTTGCCGCGATGCGCCGCACACCTGGCCAACGCCGCGTTACTGTCATGGCGCGCATCGCTCGCCATAAAGGTGCGCATTACCGCGCCGCACCGCTGGCAAAGCACATCAAGTATCTTGAGCGTGACGGCGTGTCCCGCGACGGGCGCGATGCCTCGATGTTCGATGCCCAGACCGACAGGGCTGATCGGGATGCCTTTGCAGGGCGTTGCGAAGATGACCGGCACCACTTTCGTTTCATCGTCTCGCCCGAAGATGCCGGGGACATGGAAGACCTGCGCAGCTTCACCCGCGAATTGATGGCTGATGCAGCCAAGGATCTGGGCACCGAACTGGACTGGGTCGCCGTTGACCATTGGAACACCGACAATCCGCACATCCATGTGCTGGTGCGCGGCGTTGCCAGCGACGGCGCCGATCTTGTCATTGACCGGGGCTATATCAGCGAAGGGCTGCGGTTCCGGGCGGAAGAGCGGGTGACGCTCGAACTGGGGCCGCGCACCGAGCTGGACATCCGCACCGCGCTCGCACGCGAGGTCGATGCCGAGCGCTGGACCAGTCTTGACCGGCAGCTTGAACGCTTGGGTCAGGATACCGCAGGCCTTATCGATCTGCGTCCAGGCGGCGACGCCGATCCCGAAATGCGCCGGCTGCTTCTGGGCCGCGCCGCCAAACTGGAACAGCTGGGACTGGCCGCGCGCGAGGGGCCTGCGGTGTGGGCTCTGGAGCCCGGTGCCGAAACCACATTGCGCGATCTTTCGGTGCGCAACGACATCATCAAGACGATGCACAATGCCATGAGCCGCGACGGCGGGCGGTTTGATGTATCGGCATTGGCCCTGCATCAGGACGTTCCAAGCGAACCGGTCATCGGACGCCTGGTCGAACGTGGCCTCCACGACGAACTGACGGGCAGCGCCTATGCCATCGTCGACGGTGTCGATGGCCGCACGCACCATCTGCGGTTCAAGGACATGGAGATGACCGGCGACGCCAAACCCGGATCGATCGTCGAACTGCGCTCATGGGAGGATGCCAAAGGGCATGACCGGCTGTCGCTCGCCACACGATCAGACATACCCCTCGAGGCACAGATCAAAGCGCCCGGCGCGACGTGGCTTGATCGCCAGCTTGTGGCCCGCAATCCCGTAGCAACGGGCAATGGTTTCGGGCGCGAGGTGCGTGATGCCTTAGATGCCCGCGCCAGCCATCTCGAAACGCAGGGGCTAGCCCGTCGTCAGGGCCAGCGGGTAACCCTTGCTCAGGATCTCGTCGGGACGCTGAAGAATCAGGAACTGACGGCCGCCGCTCAGGCCATCGCCGCGCGCACGGGACTTGAGCAAAAACCGTCGGGCGCAGGCGACTATGTCAGCGGCATCTACCGGGAGCGGGTGACGCTGTCGACAGGCCGCTTCGCGATGATCGACGAAGGGCTGGGCTTCCAGCTCGTGCCTTGGCGCCCGGCGCTCGATCAGCACCTCGGCCAGCACATCACCGGCACCATGTCGCCGGGCGGTTCTGTTGACTGGGCCTTGGGCCGCGGACGCGGGATCAGTCTGTGACCCTCATTTACCCCCTCATCAGGAGTAACTTTCAATGAACGCCACCCGCATTCTCTGGGGTCAGGTCATCGCCGTCATCAGCGTCACCTTGCTTGGCATCTGGTCTGCCACCCAATGGACGGCCCACGCCCTTGCGTACCAATCCGAGCTCGGCCAGCCCTGGTTCTGGCTTGGACCTTGGCCGATCTATCCGCCCTATGCCTTCTTCTGGTGGTGGTTTGCGTTCGACGCCTATGCACCACAGATCTTCCAGACCGGCGCTTTCATCGCGGTCTCGGGTGCCATGGCCGCCATAGTCATCGCGATCGCCATGTCGGTGTGGCGCGCACGGGAGGAGAAGCAGTCAGAGACCTACGGTTCCGCACGCTGGGCGACCGACAAGGAAATCCGCAAGGCAGGTCTCCTGAAACAGGATGGTGTGGTGATCGGCTCGCACAAGAACCGGTATCTGCGGCACAATGGCCCTGAGCATATTCTCTGCTTTGCGCCGACACGTTCCGGCAAAGGCGTCGGTCTCGTAATCCCGTCGCTGCTCGCCTGGCCGGGCAGTTGCATCGTCCACGATATCAAGGGCGAGAACTGGGATCTGACGGCGGGCTTTCGCGCGCGGCATGGCCGCGTCCTGCTGTTCGATCCGACCAACCCCGAATCCAACCCTTACAACCCGCTGCTCGAAGTCCGGAAGGGCGATTGGGAAGTGCGTGACGCCCAGAACATCGCCGACATATTGATCGATCCAGAAGGGTCACTGGAAAAGCGCACGCATTGGGAGAAGACCAGTCATTCACTGCTCGTCGGCACGATCCTGCACGTCCTTTATGCCGAGAAAGACAAGTCACTGGCCGGAGTCGCTGGCTTCCTTTCCGATCCGCGCCGTTCGATAGAAATCACGCTGCACCGCATGAAGACGACCCCGCACCTGGGTAAAGACGGTGTTCACCCCGTCGTGGCTGCCGCAGCACAGGAACTGCTGAACAAGTCTGACAATGAGCGGTCTGGCGTCCTGTCGACGGCCATGTCGTTCCTCGGCCTCTACCGCGACCCTGTGATTGCGCAGGTCACCGGAGCCTCAGACTGGCGCATCACCGATCTTGTCGATTCAGCGGCACCTGTGTCGCTCTACCTGGTCATTCCTCCTTCCGATATCAGCCGGACCAAGCCACTCGTGCGCCTTATGCTCAATCAGATCGGTCGCCGTTTGACCGAAGAGCTGAGAGCCAAGGGACGCCGGCAGCGCGTGATGTTCATGCTCGACGAATTCCCGGCTTTGGGGAGGCTCGATTTCTTCGAAAGCGCCCTGGCCTTTGTTGCAGGCTACGGGATCAAGGCATTCCTGATCGCGCAGTCGCTCAACCAGATTGAAAAAGCCTACGGATCGAACAACGCCATTCTCGACAACTGCCATGTCCGCGTCGCGTTCGCGGCCAATGATGACAATACCGCCAGCCGCGTTTCCAATGCACTCGGCACCGCGACCCAGATGCGGGCAATGAAGAATTATGCCGGGCATCGCCTCTCGCCATGGCTCGGCCATATCATGGTCTCACGTACTGAGACCGCGAGGCCGTTGCTGACCCCCGGCGAAGTTCAGCAATTTTCTGAGCACGAGGAGATAGTGCTGGTGGCCAGCACTCCGCCGATCCGCGCGGAAAAGGCAAAATACTTTCTCGACCCACGGTTTCGCGCGCGTCTTCTACCGGCACCCACCCCGAAACCGCTGCACCCGAAAAAGCGGCCAAAGGACGACTGGTCTGCGCTCGCACCCATTGCGGCACCGCTGCCGACCAAACCAGCCCAGGCCGAAGCGAAAAGCTCCGAACAGCCGCCTGTTGATCAGCCAAAGCCGGATGTGCCGTCAGATGCCGATGGGGCCGAATCCGAAAATGA
>NZ_LSIS01000421.1:0-15850 GCF_001556365.1 Blastomonas sp. CCH1-A6
CTCCCAACCCTCCCCCCTAAAGGGGAGAGGGCTTATTGGTAGCAACCCCAACCACCCCCGCTCATCCTGAGCAGCGGGCGTAGCCCGCGTCGTCGAAGGACCCGCGCCCACGCTGGCCATATAGCGGGGCCTTCGACAAGCTCAGGCTGAGCGGAGCGGAGTATGGCATGGAAGATCGCCCCGAGACGAGCCAATCGGTAAGAGCCCTATTGCAGAAAAGGGGCTGCAGAGCGATACTCAAGCAATGGCTACCCGAGCAAGAAGCCTGTTATTGATAGCGATTTTTGTGATCGCAGGAATATGTGCTGGCTGGTATCTCAGAGAACAACGGGACATCGACGCTTGTTTGCATGCAGGCGGCCGTTGGGAAATGCCTGGCGGTTATTGCATGGGCGCCATTTTCGGTTCGCCTGAATACTAAGTCCGCTTTTCTTAAACGGCTTTTATCAACACAGCCGGACAACGCACTGACAGCCGAGTCCCCCATCAAGCCTCCAGCTCGACATCCCAGTACAGCCAGTCGTGCCAGCTTTCGTGCAGGTAATTCGGAGGAAACGCTCTCCCGCGTTCCTGGAGCTGCCAGCTTGTCGGGCGGATCGGCTGGACCATCAGGCGCATGTTCGCTTGCGCAGGGGTGCGGCCGCCCTTGCGCATGTTGCACGGAGCGCAGGCGGTGGCGACATTCTGCCAGGTGGTCTTGCCGCCCAGGCGGCGCGGGACAACGTGATCGAAGGTGAGGTTGTGCGGCGATCCGCAATATTGGCAGTGGAAGCGGTCGCGCAGGAACAGGTTGAAGCGGGTGAAGGCGGGATATTCGGACGGCTTCACATATTGCTTGAGCGCGATGACCGACGGGATCTTCATTTGGATCGTCGGGGAGTGCACCTCGCGCTCATAGGTCTCGATGACGTCGACCCGGTCGAGGAATATGGCCTTGATCGCGGTTTGCCACGGCCAGAGGCTCAAGGGGTAATAGCTCAAGGGGGTATAATCGGCGTTCAACACGAGGGCGGGGCAACTGTCCGGATGCCGGGTCAGGTCCGGCTGCGGATCGCGTACCGCCCGTTCGATCAAGTCGGGATGAAACATGGTCGGCTCAAACCCTCTCCCATTCGTCCGCAGTGTTACCTAAAAGGTGCGCTTCGTATAAACCCTGATGCGTGACAGCCCCGTGACAATCCTGAAAGTGCTCGATTTACGGTTAATCAGCATGAGCGTGCGGCCAAGGTCAAGGGGGCGTTTCCACAATATATGGTGATAAGTCCGCATATTGCACCCAAGGGACGGAAGGGCAGGCGGTGATGCGCACCCGCTTTGCGCCCAGCCCCAATGGCGCGCTGCATCTGGGCCATGCCTATGCCGCGATGCAGGCGCATGACCTCGCGCGGCAGTTGGGCGGCGCCTTCCTGCTGCGGATCGAGGATATCGATGGCGTGCGCTCGCGGCCCGAGCTGGTCGAGGCGATCCTGGCGGATGTGCGCTGGCTGGGGCTGGACTGGGACGGGGACGTGCTGTTCCAGTCGTCGCGCCTTGCCGCCTATGACGTGGCGCTGGCCGGGCTCAAGGCGCGGGGCCTCGTCTATCCCTGTTTCTGCACGCGCAGCCAGATTGCGGCTGGCGGCGCGCAGCCGGGCCCCGAGGGGCTGGTTTATCCCGGCACCTGCCGCGCGCTCTGCGATGCCGAACGCACCGATCGCATGGCGCGCGAGACGCATGCCTGGCGGCTGGATGTCGGCAAGGCGCTCGATCAGACCGGCGCGCTGGTCTGGCATGACATGGCCGCCGGCGAGCAAGCCGCAAAGCCCGAGCTGTTCGGCGATGTCGTGCTCGCGCGCAAGGATGCGCCCGCGAGCTATCATCTCGCGGTGACATTGGACGATGCGCACCAGGAGATCAGCCATGTCGTGCGCGGGCGCGACCTGTTCCTGGCGACGCATGTCCACCGGCTGCTCCAGGCGCTGCTGGGTCTGCCGGTGCCGCTCTATCGCCACCACAGGCTGCTCGCCGGGGCCGACGGGCGCAAGCTTGCCAAGAGCGAGGGCGCGGCTGCGCTGGCGGGATTGCGCGAACAGGGGGTGGATGGCCCCAGCCTGCTGGAAAATTTGCGGAAAGGGCTTCTTCCGTCTGGCATTTCCTGGGCCGAGCCCTCATATAGCGTGCCATGAACGTCATCATCATCCTGGCGATTGTCGCTCTGGCAATCATGGTTCTGGTCAGCCTCGTGCGTGGCCTTGTCGCCTTCATCCAGATGACCGAGGAAGACCTCAAAAACCCCGGGGTCGGCCGCAGCCATCAGATGCAGAACAAGATGATGTTCGCGCGCGTCAAATATCAGGCGATGGCGATTGCCGCAGTCGCCGTGCTGCTGCTGGTCAACCGCTGAGCCCTGAGGGCGGCGGGGGCACGAATGGTCAAGCTCAACAAGATATACACACGCACCGGTGATGACGGCACGTCGGGCTTGGTTGATGGCTCGCGCATCGCCAAGCACAGCGCGCGCATGGCGGCGATCGGCGATGTCGACGAGCTGAACAGCGCGCTGGGCCTTGCCGTCGTGGCGCTGGGCGAGAGCGAGTTCACCGCCGATCTGATCCGCGTGCAGAACGATCTGTTCGATCTGGGCGCGGACATCGCCACGCCGGGCGAAGATTTCACCCCGTCCGAAATGGTGCTGCGCATAGTGCCGAGCCAGGTGACCTGGCTCGAGGACCGCATCGATGCGGTCAACGACCCGCTCCCCCCGCTCAAGAGCTTCATCCTGCCCGGCGGCAGCCCGGCAGCGGCAGCGGTGCATCTCGCCCGCGCCATTGCCCGCCGTGCCGAGCGCGCGCTCGTCGCCGCCGCGCACGAGGGATCGATCAACCCGCAGGCGCGTATCTATGTGAACCGGCTGTCGGACTTCCTGTTCGTCCTCGCGCGCCGGATCAACAATGGCAACGACCCGCTCTGGGTGCCGGGTGCATCGCGATAGAGCGTTGCCGCGCCCGTGTACTGACCGGGTGATTAGAGTATCGTCACCCCCGCGCAGGCGGGGGTCCCGCTCTTCGGCTTCGGACAGGATAGCGGGATTCCCGCTTTCGCGGGAATGACGGACAAGGGGGTAGAATGATCATCTCCAGCGCTACGTCCTCTCCCGGACGCGCAGCTTCCCGAGAAGCCGACCTCGCCCACCGCTTCACCCAGGTCCGCACCCTGACGCTCGATCTGGTCGCGCCACTCTCGGATGCCGATGCCACCGTCCAGTCGATGGACGATGCCTCGCCCGCCAAATGGCATCTGGCGCATACCAGCTGGTTCTTCGAGACCTTCGTGCTGCGCGATCATGTGCCGGGCTATGAAGCGTTCGACGCGAATTTCGCCTTTCTGTTCAACAGCTATTATGAGGCTGAAGGTGCGCGGCACGCGCGGCCCCGGCGCGGGATGCTGACCCGGCCCTCGCTCGACGACATCCGCGCCTATCGCGCGCATGTCGATGCGGCGGTGCAGGCGGCGCTGCCGGGATTGGGTAACGATGCGCTCGATCTGGTCGAACTCGGGCTGAACCACGAACAGCAGCATCAGGAGCTCCTGCTGACCGATATCCTGCATCTGTTCGCGCAGAACCCGCTGCACCCGGCGGTCTGGCCTGCGCTGCCGATGGGCTCGGTCGAGACCGCGCCGCTCGAGTGGATCGAGGGGCCGACCGGGCAGGTCGAGATCGGCCATGCGGGCGAGGGCTTCGCATTCGACTGCGAAGGGCCGCGCCATGCGGTGCTGCTCACCCCCTATGCGCTCGCCAGCCGTCCGGTGACCAACGGCGAATGGGCCGCGTTCATCGCCGATGGCGGGTATAGAGACCCGCGTCACTGGCTGTCCGACGGCTGGGCCTGGGTGAAGGCGCAAGGCATCAGCGCGCCGCTCTACTGGCAGCAGGATGACGATGGCGGCTGGATGCAGTTCGGGCTCGATGGCCTGCGCAGCGTCGATCCGGCGGCGCCGGTCACGCACATCAGCCTGTACGAGGCCGACGCCTATGCGAGCTGGGCGGGCGCGCGGCTTCCGACCGAGCAGGAATGGGAGGCGGTTGCGATGGTGCACGATCCCGCTTCGGGCAATCAGCTCGATCGCGCCGGACCCGTGCGCCCGCGCGCCGATGCGACAGCATCGATGTTCGGCAATGTCTGGCAATGGACCGGCAGCGCCTATCGCCCGTATCCCGGCTTCAAGGCCGCGGAAGGTGCGGTCGGCGAGTATAACGGCAAGTTCATGTCGGGCCAGTTCGTGCTGCGCGGATCGAGCTGTGCAACCCCGCGCGGTTCCGTGCGTCCCTCTTATCGCAACTTCTTCTATCCCCATCAGCGCTGGCAGTTCACCGGTCTCAGGCTCGCCAAGGATCTCACCTGACCTGACCTGACCTGAACTGATCCCGCGCAGGAGACTCTCGCTTGGCTACCCTGATCGACCCGCCCGAAGCCCAGACCGCAGCCGCATCGGGTGAGGCCGATCCCGCCTTCCGAGCCGATGTGCTCGCCTGTTTCCGCGACACCCGCCGCGCGATCCCGGCGCGCTGGTTCTACGACAAGACCGGCTCCGAACTGTTCGAGGCGATCACCGACCTTCCCGAATATTACCCGACCCGCACCGAAACCGCGCTGCTCGAGCGCTATTGCGGCGAGGTGGCGCAGCAGGGCGGGGCAGGGCGCACCGTGGTCGAATTCGGCTCGGGCTCGTCGGTCAAGACCCCGCATCTTCTGCGCGCGGTGCAGGGTAGCCACTATGTGCCGATCGATATCTCGGGCGAGTTCCTGCGCGAATCCGCCGCCGCGCTCGCCGATGATTTTCCGGGGCTCAACGTTCATCCGCTCGAAGGCGATTTCATGCGACCGCTGAAATTGCCCGAGGCTGTCGCGGATGAACCCAAGCTTGGCTTCTTCCCCGGCTCGACCATCGGCAACATGGTCGCGCGCAGCTCGCTCGACCTGCTCCGCTCGATGCGCGAGACGCTGGGCGTCGGGTCGCTGCTGCTGATCGGCATGGACCGCATCAAGTCGCCGGACGTCCTGATCCCCGCCTATGACGATGCGCAGGGGGTGACCGCGCGGTTCAACCTCAATCTGCTCCACCGCATCAACCGCGAGCTTGATGGCACCATCCCCGTCGATCGCTTCCGCCATGTCGCGCGCTGGAACGACAGCTATGCGCGGATCGAGATGCATCTCGAGGCGCAGGACGACATGAGCTTCACCGTGCTCGGCGAGCGTTTCTCGATGCGCAAGGGCGAGACCATCCACACCGAGAACAGCCACAAATACGGCCCGCGCGACGCGCGGCTGCTGCTGCGCGCGGGCGGCTGGACGGTGCGGCACGAATGGACCGATCCGGACGACTGGTTCGCGCTGATTCTAGCCGAAGCCAAGCCGTTCCAGACCGCGCCTTGAGGCGTGGCGGGGATCAGCCCGCCAGCTTCTTCATCACCAGATACCAGTGGTCGAGGCCCTTGTAGAAATCCTCGACGCGGATGCGTTCGTTGAGACCGTGCGCGAAAATGTCTGCGCTGCGCATCGCGGCATTGCCGATGCCCACGGTGTTCATGCCCAGCGCACGATAGTGCATCCCATCGGTACCGCCCGACGACAGCTCGGGCACGATCGGCAGGCCCGGATAGCGCGCATCGAGGCTGGCCATGACCGCCGCGCGCACTTCGGGCGTCAACGTGGATTCGGGGCTCTCGACCACATTGGTCATCAGCTTGAACTTGACATTGTCATTGCCGATGGCCTTGGCGAGTGCCGCCTGGGTCGCTGCCGCGCCGCCCTCGCCGGGCATGATGCGGCAATTGACCGTTGCGGTCGCCGATTGTGGCAGCGCGTTCTCGGCATGGCCGCCGCGCAGCATCGTCGCAACGCAGGTGGTGCGCATCTGGGTCGATATGCCCGGATCGGAAAGCAGCTTGACGCGCGGTTCGGGAGCTTCGGGATTGGCGGCAAAGGCCTGCATCGCCTGGCCGATCTCGCCCGGCGTCAACTTGCCCATCGCGCCGAAATAGCTGCGCACCAGCGGGCTTGCATTGACCGGGAACTGATAGGCCTGAATCTTGCCGAGCGCCGCTGCCAGTTCATAGATCGCATTGTCGGAGCGCGGCCGCGAACTGTGGCCACCGGGATTGGTGACGGTGAGCTCGAAGGTCGCAAAGGTCTTCTCGCCCGCCTGCACCTGGTACATGACCGGCTTGAAATCCTCGGTCATCGCCACGCCGCCGGCATCGCCGTTGAGCACCAGCGCGGGCTTGATCGTTTCCGCCACCATCTTCGCCTGGGCGCGGGTGGAGATCATGCCGGTCTCCTCGTCGCCCGAGAAGACGAGATACAGGTCGCGCTTGGGCGACCAGCCCTCCTTTTTCAGCCGGATGAAATTGTGCGTCAGCGTGGCGACACCATATTTGTTGTCGAGCGATCCGCGCCCGAAGAAATAGCCGTTTTCCTCGGTCAGCGTGAACGGAGGGCGCTCCCAGTCCTCCGGCAGCGCCTCGACCACGTCCATATGGCCAAGGAACACGATCGGACCGGCCTTGGGCTTGCCCTTGGCGGCGTAGCGCACCACCAGCCCCTGGGTCGGTTCGCCCTCGCTGTCATAATCGGTGATCGTGATATCGCTTTCGGCAAAGCCGGCCTTGAGCAGCTGTTCCTTGAGATAGCCGGTCATCACGCCCATCTGCTTGTGGCCGCGTGCGGTGCGGATGCCGACGACATCGCTGTAGAGCTGGCGCGCGGCAAGTTCGTTGGGGTTGCGCTGCGGGGCCGGGGCCTGCGCCAGCGCGGGCAGGCTCGTCGCGGTTGCAAGAGCGGCCAGGCCGGTGGCCAGCGCCAGTTTCATCATGGTTTTCATGGTATTCAGCGTCCCCTTTTCTATCGCCCGCACATCTCGCCAAAGCCGGTCGAAGCGACTATAGCGTTCGCATACTCTTGGAGAACAATTCATGTCGGCCCACAACCCTTCTTTGCGACCCTGGCGCGATATCGATCGGCGCAAGTGCCGCCAGATCATGGTCGGCAAGGTGCCGGTGGGTGGCGATGCACCGGTCAGCGTGCAGACGATGACCAACACGCTGACCTCTGACGCGAAGGCGACAATCGACCAGATCCGCCGTTGCGAGGAGGCAGGGGTCGACATCATCCGCGTCTCGTGCCCCGATGTCGAGTCGACCGCTGCGATGAAGCAGATCGTTCGCGCCTCGCGCGTGCCGATCGTCGCAGACATCCATTTCCACTACAAGCGCGCGCTCGAAGCGGCGGATGCGGGTGCGGCGTGCCTGCGCATCAATCCGGGCAATATCGGCTCGTCCGAGCGCGTGCGCGAGGTGGTCAATGCCGCCAAGGCCAATGGCTGCGCGATCCGTATCGGCGTCAACGCCGGAAGCCTCGAGAAGGACCTGCTCGAGAAATATGGCGAGCCGTGCCCCGAGGCGCTGGTCGAAAGCGCGCTCGATCATATCAAGCTGCTGCAGGACCATGATTTCCACGAGTTCAAGGTCGCGGTGAAGGCGAGCGACGTGTTCCTCGCGGTCGCGGCCTATCAGCAGCTCGCCGATGCGGTGGACTGCCCGCTGCACCTCGGCATCACCGAGGCGGGCGGGCTGATCGGCGGCACGGTCAAGAGCGCAATCGGCATCGGCAACCTGCTCTGGGCGGGCATCGGCGATACCATCCGCGTCTCGCTCTCCGCCGAGCCCGAGGAAGAGGTGCGCGTCGGTTTCGAGATCCTCAAATCGCTCGGCATCCGCACCCGCGGCGTCCGCATCGTCAGCTGCCCCAGCTGCGCACGCCAGGGCTTCGACGTGATCCGCACCGTGCAGAAGCTGGAGGAGCGGCTGCAGCATATCAACACGCCGCTGTCGCTTTCGGTGCTCGGCTGCGTCGTCAACGGCCCGGGCGAGGCGCGCGAGACGGATATTGGTCTCACCGGTGGCGGCAAGGGCAAGCACATGGTGTACCTGTCGGGCGTCACCGACCACACGGTCGAGGACGAGGACATGGTCGAGCATATCGTCAAGCTGGTCGAGGCCAAGGCGGCCGAGATCGAGGCGGAAGCGAGCGACGCAGGCAATGCCGAGCCGGTCGCGGCGGAATAGTCCTTGTTCGGATATGTCATACACTGGGAAGCGTTGGCAACAGCGACTGCTGGATTAATGGCGGTTGTGGGAGCTGTATTCGTTGGTTTACGGCAGGTTGCTCTCACTAGGCGTCAAATTGAAATTATGCATCAGCAGGCAAGTGATGATAGGCGATTGCGGCAGCAAAATTTGAAGTTATCTCTTCTTGACAGGCGAGAGCCATTATTATTTAAGCTTCAAGATATTTCCAGAGAATATTTCCAGACTGGAAAAATTTCTTCGGAAAAGAAAAAGGAGCTGTATGATGTTTTACGTAAATCGCAGCTTCTATATCCAAAAGACATATCCGATCAAATATTGGATGTAATTTACTTTCACGAAAGAAAGCAAACGGCTCTGAACCGGCAAGCGACGTATGCTGGCTCCGGTAGGCTGGATGAAGCGATGGCTGCATATGACCAGTCAGACGAGTTTGATGCTAAGGTTTTTGAGTTGTTGCCCAAGATAATTGAAAAGATGAGAGAAGTTTCTTCAATGAATGATTGGGATTGAGATTATGACCGTGACGATCCGCCCCGCCCGACCGGGCGATGAGGCCGCGATCCTGGGCATGGTCATCGCGCTCGCGGTATACGAGCGCGAGCCGGATGCCGTGAAGGCGACCGAGGAATCGCTGCGTGCGACGCTGTTCGGTGAGAACGCTCAGGTTTTTGCGCATATTGCCGAACTGGGCGGCGAGCCGGTCGGGCTGGCCTTGTGGTTCCTCACCTATTCGACCTGGACCGGCGCGCCCTCGCTCTATCTCGAGGACCTGTTCGTCGCCGAAGCCGCGCGCGGAACCGGCTCCGGTCGCGCGCTGCTGACCGCGCTGGCCAAGGAAGCCAAGGCGCGCGGTTGTGCGCGTATGGACTGGGCAGTGCTCGACTGGAACGAGAAGGCTAGGGCATTCTACACCCATATCGGCGCGCATCATTCCAAGGGCTGGGAGCCCTGGCGGATCGAGGGCGACGCGCTCGACCGGCTTGCCGCGGGCTGAACGCAGCGACCCTATACAGCCGTACAGGGCGCGCCGTTTGCGCTTTGCCTCCGTGGTGCAGCACCCTAGTTTCGCCACCGGATCGCAGGGGAGGGCCTGCGGACGGAAACGAGATGGGGAAATCGAGATGAAGCTCGCCAGCCTGCGCCTTCTGGGCGTGACGATGATGGTGTCTGCGCTTGCCGCATGCGGTGGGGAAAAGGCCGCCGACGCGCCCGCCGAGGGCGAAGCTGCCGCAGAAGCCGCGCCCTCTGCCAAGGGGCCGGTCTGGGCGGTGTCGGCCGAAGAGGGCAAGACCGTGATGTCGCTGGTCGAAGGCGCGGACAAGACGCTCGCGACACTGAAATGCGCCAATGGCAGCAAGACGGTGGAGTTCGAAGTCCCCGGCTTCGCGCGCATTCCCGAAGAGATCGCGCTGACGCTGGCCCCCGATGGCGGCGAGCCGGTGCTCAGCATCATGGTGCCCGCAGACGGTGAAGGCTTTGCCAGCGGCACCGCGCCGCTGCCGAACAATTTCAATGCCGCCTTTGCCGGCAAGCAGGTGCTGTCCTTCGGCATGAACACCATCACCGTCGACACGCCCGCCGAGGGCGAGGCCGACACGTTCGTCACCTTCTGCGCGCAAGGCGAAAGCGAAGGCTGACTCTTTCCGGCAGGTCCGGCCCCTGCCCGCGGGGGGCGCGGGGGCCGGACCTGCGGGCTTTCGAGGAGAATGGACGATGCGTGGACATTGGGTGATGGCGGGGCTGCTCAGCCTCGCGCTGGCGGGCTGCAGCGGAGGCGGTGCCGACGACAACGCCGACAAGGGCACGGACAAGACTGCCGATGCCGGATGCGCCGATGATGGCGAGAAGCTGAAGCTGACCGGCCTGTGCAAGGGCCGGGCGGTCAACTCCATGAACATGGACGCGAGCGCCTCGCCGGAAGCGCCCGATGGCTGCGAATGGCAGGTGATGGAAGCCGCGCTGCCCGCCGACGAGGTGCTGCTCTATCGCGGCCTGGTCTGCGGCAAGAAGGCGGCAGAAATCGAGATCGCGGGCGGGGCAGAACGCGCCGAGGTGAAGCTGATCAAGTCGGCCATGTCGGACGAGATGCCCGAACCGTTCACGCTCGGCTATCTCTACACCGCAGAGGGCGAGCCGGCCCAGGCGATCACCCAGCGCGCGCGTTCGGTGATCGAGGATCCAGCAGAGGCGGCCAAGTGCAATGCCCGGCCCGCGAATATCGAAGGCTGGCCCAAGGATGCGTATGTCGTCGATACCGATCCCAAGGGATCGAATACCGTGGACGGCAGCCCGGTCGCGGTGTGCGGCGATCTCGGTTATTTTGATGAAGGCTTCCGCTTCTGGCGCGCGGCACAGGGCTATGCCTGGTTCTTCGATTTCGGCCAGGATTTCGCCGAGATCGATCCCGGCTCGCTGACCATCGTCGCCAAGGACGCCGAAGGCAATTGGAGCGCGATCGGCCAATAGGGTGCGTTGAGCCAGTTTGGGTCCTGTGATACCATTTAGGACCCAAGGAGGCGCGCATGACCTATACGGCCAAGATCATCAAGGGCGGCAAGATCGTCATCCCGGCGGAACTGCGCCGCGAGCTCGGCTTTGCCGACGGCGACCGGCTGGTATTCGAGCGCGAGGGCAATTCGCTGGTAGTGAAGAGCCACTCGCAGGTTATCCGAGAGTTGCAGCAAGCATTCAAGGCTGCCATAAAGGAGCCGTTTACCGTCGATGATTTCTTGGCAGAACGACGGGCCGAGGCTGCCCGCGAATGACGGTCGTCCTTGATGCATCTGCATTGCTTACGGTGCTTCTGGTCGAGCCTGGCCGCGACAATGTCGAGCCTCACCTGATGGATGCGATCATTTCGGTGGTCAATCTCAGCGAGGTCTTTGCGCGTGCTTTGAAGGCCGGGGTTTCCTCCGATGATGCTCAATGGATACTGGAAGGTTTTGGCCTGATGACCATCTCCTTCAGCGCTGAACAAGCAATCGAGACCGCGCTATTGCTGCCTGCCACGCGCCATCGCGGCCTATCGCTGGGTGATCGCGCGTGCCTGGCGCTGGCGCGGCGCGAAGGATTGCCGGTGCTCACCGCCGACCGGCAATGGGAAGGTCTGGATGTGGGCGTCGACATCCGCTTGATCCGTTAGGCCGCTTTAACGCGATATTAGCAATCGCGGCGCATCCTTCGGATATGCGCAAAGCCATCGCCATCGCCGCCCGTCCTTCGCAGACCGATACCGCCTGGCTCGCTGTCCTGCGTTTCGTGCTCGTTTCGGGCTGTGCGAGCACGCTTATCCTGGCGCGCTATCCGCTGCCTTTCTGACTAGCGAGCTTGCGCTCGATCCCCTGCCACAGCCTGGCATAGGCCTGCGCCGCCGGGCTCTTCGCGTCGAATGCGCCCACCGGCAGCCGCTCCTCGGCCATTCGCTCGACCGCGCTCGCCATCGGAATGACCGGCCAGTCGGGATAGGCTTCGAGCGCCTGCTTGTGAAGCGCGCGGCGGCGGTCGACCATCACGAACACCGGCAGCATCGGCGCGTGGCGTCCCGATTTCCCGTCGAGATAATTCTGCACCTCGGCAAAGGCGCGCTGCGACAGCGGCGAGGGGATGATCGGCACGATCACCAGATCGGCCGCGCGCAGTACCTGATCGGAGGTCTCGCTCAGTCCCGGGGGGCAATCGAGCACGATCCGGTCATAATGCTTGCCCAGCCCCTCGATCAGCTTCTTGAGGCGCTTGGCCTTGCCGATCTCGAACAGCATGCGGTCGAGCCCGCGCAGCGAATGGTCGGCGGCGAGCAGGTCAAGCCCCGGAATGCGCGAAGGGCGCACCAGCTTTTCGGGCGAGACATCGCGCGCGAAGATCGATCGCGCCTCGTCCTTCACCGCGTGATCGTCGCCGATCAGATGGCTCGCCGCGCCCTGCGGGTCGAGGTCCCACAAGAGGGTGCGGCGCGAGGAGAGGACCGCAGAGCACCAGGCGAGATTGACCGCGCTGGTCGTCTTGCCTACGCCGCCCTTCAGATTGTAGACGGCCACGCTGTGCATCCGGTCCCCCATATCAGCCCCCCTGTTGCGCTGCCTCACTGGTGGCTGGCCCCTTGGCAACAGGCGCTGCGGCTGGGCTAGCGTTGGATTGTGTCGCGGGTGTTGCAGTCCGGTTCAGGCCGGTCTTTTCCAGCCAGGCCTGCAAATCGGCGACGGTGCGCTTCGGGTCCTCCTCCATGGGAATATGACCCAGATCGTCATAGGTGACGAGCGTGTCGTTGGGCAGCTGGCGCGCAAACCAGGTGGCATTGGCAAGCGGGATCAGCGTGTCCTTCTTCCCCCACACGATCAGCGACGGCATGGTCAGGCCGGCAAACTCGACCGCATCGGCTGGCTTGCGCGGAAAATCGCCCCGCGCGACGGTCGCCTCGCGATTGCCGGGATGGCGCAGCAGCTTCCAGTAGAGATCGACCATCTCGGGCGTAACCTTGCTGGGATCGCCGACGCTCTGCTGAAGGCTCTGCTCGATGATGCTGCGCGGGGTGAAGATCTTCATGATCGGACGCACCGCTGCACTTTGCGCCAGGCGAAAGCCGATCGGGATCTTTGTCGGCTTGGCTTCGGGAGCCCCCGAACTGTCGACAAGCACCAGTCCCGCAACCCGCTGCGGATATTTGAGCGCGATATTCCAGGCGACCCATCCGCCCATCGAGTTGCCCGCCACGACATAGCGGTTGATGCCGAGTGCGTTCATCACTTCGGCCCCGGTGTCGCGGAACGCCTCGGTGCTGTAATCGCCCTTGATCTGCGCGCCGGTTAGGCCATGGCCGGGCTGATCGTAGCGCACGACGCGATAGTCCTTCTTCAGGTCATCGACCCAGCCCTGCCATGTGTGCAGCGACGCATTCGAGCCATGGATCAGCAGAATCGCGGGCGCATCGCGCGGACCTTCATCGCGCACATGTACGCTCTGACCATTGGGCAGCTCGATGAAGCGCGAGGGCGGCCTGCCATATTGGGCTTGCAACTCGCTCGGCTCGATATCGGGTGCATAGCCCCAGATGCCGAGCCCGACGATCGCCAAGACCAGCAGAATGAACAGCCATTTCAGGAATTTGAGCATCCCGCCTTCGTCTCCACCTTGCCTTGCCCGGTCCGTTTGTTTTGTCCGGCATGCCATTACTGCATCACCTGACCGCGCCCGCAAGCAAAATCCCTTGATCGCGTGCGTCGGTCTCGCCCCGGCTTGTTGCAGATTTATCACGCGACCCGAAATTGCACCGTATGCGCAATTGCATGTTGCAGATGATAACGCCTCGCATTAAGCGCCGGTTCAGGCCCGGCTGCGACCGGAAATGCTGTTTGTGGAGATGTTTGAGATGGTGATGCCCGGAAGCTGGCGCTGGTCTGCCGGAGCGAGCTTTGCAGCCCTGATGATGTCAGGCCTTGCGCCCACTGCCCAGGCTGAGGCCGTCAAGGCAGATGTGGCTCCCGCTGCTGCTGCTGCTGCAGGTGTAGCAGGCGATGCGGAGGCCGAGGCACCGGGCGGTTCGCGTACCGACATCGTCGTCGTGGGCGATGCCATCAAGGCGGACGAGATTGCCGGATCATCCGCGATCGTCACCGATGTCGACCTCAAGCGTTCGCGCGTATTCAACGTCAACGACGCGCTTCGCCAGGTCGCCGGGCTGTTTCCGCGCGACGAGGAAGGCGCGGGCGCGCGTCCCAATATCGGCATTCGCGGGCTCAACCCGATTCGTTCGACCAAGGTGCTGCTGCTGGAGGACGGTGTCCCCCTGGGCTTTGCGCCTTATGGCGACAATGCCGCCTATTATCACCCGCCGATCGAGCGTTTCACCGCCGTCGAGGTGCTCAAGGGCGCCGCGCAGATCCGCTTTGGCCCGCAGACGATCGGCGGCGCGGTCAACTATATCACGCCGGCGGCGCCAGATGCTCTCTCGGCGCGCTTTACCGGCAGCCTTGGCAACCGCGACACGCTGAACCTCGACGCGATGGTCGGCGGCCCGGCGCTGGGCGGCAAGCTGCTGCTCCATGTCAACCACAAGCGCACCGATGGCAATCGCGACAACCAGGCGCTGCGCTTCACCGACATCTTCCTGAAGGGCGAGTGGGAACTCGGGCCCGATCATGGCATCACGCTCAAGGTTTCCCGTTTCGAGGAAGACAGCCAGGTCAGCTATTCGGGCCTGACGCGCGCCGAATTCGCCGCCGATCCGCGCGGCAACGTCTTCGTTAACGACGATTTCCAGACCGAACGCTGGAACGCCACGCTGGCGCATCGCTGGTCGATCTCGGAAGCCGCGACGCTGCGCACCACAGCCTATTACCATTATTTCACGCGCGACTGGTGGCGCCAGTCGTCGAATAGCGGCCAGCGTCCGAACGATTCGAGCGATCCGACCTGTGGAGGCCTAGCCAATCTGCTCACGACCTGCGGCAACGAGGGCCGTCTGCGCGATTATGATACCTATGGCATCGAAAGCCGCCTGGAACTCGATCATGACGCGCTCGGCTTCGGCGGATCGACCGAGATCGGCATCCGCTATCATGAAGAGCGCCAGCGTCGCCGCCAGTGGAACGGCGATACGCCCAATGCCCGCACACCGGGCACCAGCGTCAACGCGGGTGTTCGCGAGAATAACGAGCGCGATGCGACGGCCTTTTCGGCGTTCATCCAGTCACGGCTGGAGTTCGGCAAGTTCGCGATCATCCCCGGCCTTCGCGGCGAGTTCATCGATTTCGAGCGGCGCAACCTGCCGATCTCGGTGCTGGCGGGCGGTCGACCGACGGGGGCGGTGACCGCTCCCACTGCCGCTTCGCAAAGCCTCGACAAGCTGCTCCCCGGCCTTGGCGCGACCTGGGAAATCGCACCCGATGTCACGCTCTATGGCGGCGTCCATCGCGGCTTCGCTCCGCCGCGTGTCGAGGACATCATCACCGCGGCGGGCGGCACGGTCGATCTCGATCCGGAGCTCAGCTGGAACTGGGAAGCCGGTATCCGCGGCAATATCGTCAAGGGCGTGCGCGGCGATGCGACGTTCTTCGTCATGGAGTTCGACAATCAGATCGTCGCGCAATCGGTGGCAGGCGGGGTCGGTGCGACGCTGACCTCGGCCGGGCGCACGCTGCACCGGGGCGGCGAACTTTCGCTGTCGCTCTCCTCACGTGAGGCGGGGTGGACGGGAGCGGACACTGATGTGTTCGCGCGCATGGCCGCGACCTGGGTCGCCAATGCGCGCTACAAGAGCACGCGTATCGCCACCGCGCCCTGTTTCGACGGCGCGACCACCGGCACGCCGGTGCTGACCGGCAGCGGCCCGGTGCCTTGCGGCGTCGCGCGCAATATCGAGGGCAACCGTCTGCCCTATGCGCCCGAATGGCTGTTCAACGCAGCAGTCGGCATCGAGCATCGCGGCTTTACCGGCCAGGTCGAGCTGGTCAGCCAGTCATCGATGTTCGCCGATGACGTGAACCTCGTGCCCGTCACGCCCGATGGCCAGCGTGGTCGTATCAACGGCTGGACTCAGGTGAATGCCGCCGTGTCCTACGGTCCGCCCCAGGGCAATTGGGAGGTTTTCCTCTCCGCACGCAATCTGTTCGACCGGCTGTACATCATCGACCGGGCACGCGGCGTGCTGCCCGGCCAGCCATTCATGATCCAGGCAGGGTTCACCGTCCGCATGTGATCCAGGCCGCTCCCGCCGTCATTGGCGGG
>NZ_LSIS01000422.1:0-576 GCF_001556365.1 Blastomonas sp. CCH1-A6
CCCCGTGTTCCGCAGGCTCGGCGGCCGCATCGTCTATGCGATCGACGACCTCGACGCCTGGGCCGCGCTCGGCACCCGCCGCTCCACGTCCGATCCCGGCAATGGCGTCGTCCATCCCGCCAAGCGTCTGCCCACCGATTGCGTGCGCCGCTGAGCGCCGATGCCCACCGCCCGCTCCCTTTGCGGCCGTTCCAGCACCGAACGCACGCAGCTTGAGCTGTTCCGTTCGGTGCCCGGCGACCTCGCGGCCCGCGACGCGCAGGACTTAATGGCCTGGCCCTTCTTCAGCCTCGCGAAGACCCGCCGCACCGCGCCCATCGACTTCCGCATGGGCACGACATGGATCTCGGTTGAGGCGGTCCCCGAGCATGGCATGGCGACTATTTGGGATGCCGACGTGCTGATATGGGCGGCGAGCCAGCTCATCGAGGCGCGCGATGCCGGACGGCCGACCTCGCGCCTCATGGTGACGACGCCGCACGAGATACTGGCGTTCACCCGGCGCGGCACCGGCAAGGCGAGCTACGAGCGGCTGAAGGCCGCGCTCGACCGCCTGCAATCCACCACCGTCGCCAC
>NZ_LSIS01000423.1:0-980 GCF_001556365.1 Blastomonas sp. CCH1-A6
GTCGTCGGGGCGCGATGTGCTGGGGCTGGAGCGGATCACCGCGCTGCTTGATCGCCTCGGCAGTCCGCACCATCGTCTGCCGCCGGTGTTTCACGTCGCGGGCACCAACGGCAAGGGCTCGACCTGCGCGTTCCTGCGCGCGGCGATCGAGGCTTCGGGCCATGTCGCCCATGTCTATACCAGCCCGCACCTGGTGCGCTTCAACGAGCGCATCCGGCTCGCCGGGCGGCTGATCGCGGACGAGGCGCTGGCCGATTATCTCGCGCGCGTGCTCGACATCGCCGAGGGCATCAACGCCAGCTTTTTCGAGGTCACCACCGCCGCCGCGTTCCTCGCCTTTGCCGAGACGCCTGCGGATGCCTGCGTGATCGAGGTCGGCCTGGGCGGCAGGCTCGATGCGACGAACGTGCTGCCCGCGCCCGCCGTGTGCGGCATCGCGGCTTTGGGCATCGATCATGAGGCGTTCCTGCTCGCACCGGAGGAAGGCACGCCGGATATTCCGCTCGAACGGATCGCGTTCGAGAAGGCGGGAATCGCCAAGCAGGGCGTGCCGCTCGTCATCCAGAAATATGCGATCGGCATGATGGGCGCGATCGCGGGCCAGGCGATGCGCGCGGGCGCCTATGTCAAGGCGCGCGGCGAGGATTGGGACGCGGCGCTCTATCAGGGGCGGCTGCATTATCGCGATGTCGACGGCAAGCTCAACCTGCCCGTCCCGCGGCTGCCCGGCGCGCACCAGGCGGACAATGCCGCGCTCGCGGTCGCGATGATCCGCCACCAGAGCGCGCTCAGCATCCCCGACAGCGCCTTGAGCGCCGCGATGGGCTGGGCGGAATGGCCCGCGCGGATGCAGCGGCTCGCCGACGGACCGCTGGTCGCGCTGCTCGGCACCGACGAGCCGGTCTGGCTCGATGGCGGGCACAATCCCGACGCCGGCGCGGCATTGGCGCGGCATGTCGCGGCGATGGGCGGCAAGGTGC
>NZ_LSIS01000424.1:0-3208 GCF_001556365.1 Blastomonas sp. CCH1-A6
CGGCGGCAGCGGCCTGCTCGGTCGCGCCCTGCGAGACCTGTTCGGAGCTCGACGAGAGTTCCTGGCTGCCTGCGGCCACCTGCGCTGCGGCATCGGTGACGTTCGAGGCAAAACCGGTCAGGCTCTCGATCAGGTTGTTGATCGAATCCTTCATCCGGCGATGGTCGCCCTCGCACTCGATCTCGACCCGTTCGGTCAGCACCCCGGTGCTCACCAGGTCGAGCACCCGGTTGCCCTCGGCGATCGGCAGCAGGATGGCATCGAGCATGCCGTTGATCGAACCGACGACGCGGCCGAAATCGCCGGGAAAGTCGCCGGCATTGCCGCGCTCTTCCAGCCGCCCTGCGGCGGACGCGTCGATCAGGCGCTGGATTTCGCCGATGATCGCCTGGAAATTGGCGCGCAGCAGCTCGATCGTGTCGTTGATGAACGCCTTCTTGCCGGGCAGCTGCTCCATCGGCGCGTTGAAATTGCCCTCACCGAACTGCTGGATGCAGGCCATCGCCTTTTTCTTGGCCGCGATATGGTTGGCGACCATCACGTTGATGCCTTCGGCCATCCTGGCGAAATCGCCCTCGAACTTGCCGACGGGCACGAACACGTCGATATCGCCCCGATCATGCTCGGCGGACATGGTGTTCATCTCGCGGATCAGCCCGCGCAGATTGCCACGCAGCTGTTCGATGGTATCGTTGATGAACGCCTTCTTGCCCGGAAGCTTCTCGAAGGGGACATCGAAATTGCCGCCGGCAAATTCCTGGATGCAGGCCATCGCGCTCTTCTTGACCGCAATATGCGCCTCGACCAGTTCGTTCACCGTCTGCGCGATCATCGCATATTCGCCCGGGTAATCTGCCGGGCGCAGTGCAACGTCGATATCGCCGCGCGCATGTTCCGCCAGCACATGGTCCACCCCGGTGCGCAGCGCCTGGACAGGCCTGTGCGCGGTGTCGAGCAGTTCGTTGACCGCGAGCAGCATCGCGCGCCCCCCGCCGGTGGCGCTCATCGCGTCAGCCCGCGCCGCGTTGTCTCCCCCGGCCAAGGCACGCGTGACGCGTTGGACCTCTTCGGTGGCATAGTCGAAATGCGAACTCGACTTCAGGGAAACATACGGACGCATGGCTTGATCCTCTCTCTAACTTGCCACGGCAGGATAGGCGGTGCCGCTCTCCGGCGACTTGGTATTGAAGATGGCTGACAGATCGGGCAGCACGACGATGCCGCCGGCCTGGCGGACGAGTTCGTGGACGAACTCCCGGCGCCAGCGCATTCCGACCACGGGCGGCTTTTCGCTATCCGCATGGTTCAGCGTGGCGACTTCGTGCACCTTGTCGGTGCGGATGCCGATCTGGGTCGGCTCGCCGTCGATGGCGATCTCGATCACGATGATGCGGCTGTCGATGGTGTTTTCGGCCGCAGGCATGTCGAAGGCCAGCCGCAGGTCGGCAATCGGGATGATCTTGCCGCGGAAGTTGACCACGCTGCGCACCAGCGGCGAGGCGCCGGGCACGATCGTCTCGGGCAGCAGATCGAGGATCTCGCGGACCAGCATCGCTTCGACCGCAAAGGTCTCGCCCGCTAGGTCGAAGGTCAGCACTTCCAGCTGGCCATCGGCATCCCAGTTCGCGGCGGATATCGGGGTGAGTGTGTCCTGCATGGGCTTATCCGGCGGCGCGCAGCCGCTCCTCCTGTTCCTGGCCAAAGGCGACGAGCTGGACCGCATCGAGGATCAGCGCGACGCTGCCGTCGCCCAGAATGGTCGCGCCGGCAAAGGTCGCCACATCGCGGTGCAGCGGCGACATGGACTTGATGACGGTCTGGTGGCTGCCGATGATCTGATCGACCACCAGGCCGACGCGTTCGCCGCCGGTGGTGATGACCACGATCTTCTGGTGCGGATCGGGCTTGGTGCCGGTGGCAAACATCTCGCGCAGCCGGATGAAGGGCACCAGCCGGTCGCGCAGCGTGATGAAGCTGCGACCGCGCGAACGCATGTCCTCTTCAAGGCTGAGCTCGATGCATTCCTCGACCACCGCCAGCGGGATGACATAGCAACCCTCGCCGACACGCACGAGAAGCCCTTCGATGATCGCCAGGGTGAGCGGAATGCGCAGCACCACGGTCGATCCGTCGCCCGGGTTCGAAGTGATGTCGATCGTACCGCGCAGGCTCTCGATCGTGCGCTTGACCACGTCCATGCCGACCCCGCGCCCGGACAGGTTGGTAACCTGCGCCGCGGTCGAGAAACCGGGATGGAAGATCATCTGCAGCAGCTCGGAATCGCTGATCTGCGCGCCGGGTTCGATCAGGCCCTGCGCCTCTGCCTTGGCGCGCACGCGCTCGCGGTTGATGCCGCGGCCATCGTCGCGAATGGTGATGAGCACCTCGCCGCCCGCCTGATGCGCGCTGAGCGTGACATGCCCGGCCTCGGGCTTGCCCGCAGCCACGCGCTCTTCGGGCGTTTCAAGCCCGTGATCGCAGGCATTGCGGATGAGGTGCACCATCGGATCGGCCAGACGCTCGATCACCGTCTTGTCGACTTCGGTGGTCTCGCCATGCGTCGAAAGCTCGATGGTCTTGCCGGTCTCGCGCGCCAGATCGTGCACCAGCCGGCGGAAGCGGCCGAACAGGCTGGCGACGGGAACCATGCGCAGCACCATCATCGTGTCGCGCAGCTCGCTGGCGAGCCGCTCGATATCCTCGGCGACCGAGCGCAGGGCCAGCTCGCCCGCCGGCCCGCGAACGCCCTGGTTGGAAAGCTGCGCCAATCGGCTCTGCACGATCACCAGCTCGCCCACGCGGTCCATCAGCACGTCGAGCCGTTCGGCCGGAACGCGCACGCTTTCCTGCGCCTTTGCCGGGGCGACCTTGGCGTTGCGCGCGGCGTCGCGCGCGGCGTCGCCGGTGCCTGGCTCGATAGCGGCTGGCGTCGCCTGGGTGCTCGCGACCGAGCCGGTGTCCGCGGCAAGGGCGGTGGTCGGCGCGGCTTCGGCTTGCGTTTCGTCGGCGTCGTCCGCCTCGATCGGCACGATGTCGAGCGTCATGTCGTCCATCACGAAGATGAACACATCCTCGATATCCGCGCGCGAGGCATCACCGCGCAGACCGACCAGATCCCGTCGCTTGACGAACTGGATGCCAGTCAATGCCATCTCGGCTGGCAGGTCGAGCTGCGCGGTGATGCCTCGCGCGCGGATATCGAGGATGT
>NZ_LSIS01000425.1:0-9304 GCF_001556365.1 Blastomonas sp. CCH1-A6
CGCTGCCATAGAGCGCCCAGGAGGCGCCAGCAGGCGGCAGGAAGGCGGCAAGGAACTGGATGCCCCGCGCGCCCATCATGCCAAAAAGGCCGCCTGGGCCAGCCGGGAAATGCGGCGCGGATTCACCGAACAGGACCGCAGCCGCGATAGCCAGGAACAGCATGCTGAGCAGCGTCGCGATGACCGAGCGGCGCCAGTGGCCGAGCGGCTGGTTGATCCACAGCCGGTGCGCCTGAACCGCCGTGATCGGCAGCAGCAGCGCGCTCGCCGGCCCGCCCAGGAACAGCATGAAATCGGCGATCCACGCGCCGCTTGCGCCCATCCAGTTGTCGACGCCGCCGCCTGCGGCCGTGTTGAATGAGGGGTCGGTCTGGTGATAGGTCAGCAGCGCGATGGTGGTGAAGGCGACGAGCGCGAACAGCACCAGCGCCAGGATCAGGCTGCCGCTGCGCATCAGACTCTGACGCATCAGGTCGCGCCAGTCGGGCGCGTTTCTGGTGGCGGCGCGGCTGGCCATAACCTTGAATTCTCCGGTAATATGGTAAATGCCGCCCATTTTGCGCAGACCATGGACTCCGCGTCAAGCAAGGACTTGGTACGGACTCCGCGCAGCTAGCCCCTGTTCAGTCGTCTGCAGACCGCCTACATTGGCCAGCATGACAGGCAGCATCACCTTGGGCAACCACAGCGACATCCTCATCATGGGCGCAGGACCGGCGGGGATTTCGCTCGCGCTGGCGGTCGCGCGGCATGGTCTCAGCGTCCGGGTGATCGACCGGATCACCCCCGAGACGCTGGCCGATACCGCGTTCGATGGCCGCGCCTCGGCGCTCGCTTCGACCAGCTGGCAGATGCTGCAGAATCTCGGGCTGGCCGACAGCCTGTGGCGCGATGCCTGTTCGATCGACCGGATCGCGGTGAGCGATGGCCTGCGCCGGGGTTCGCTCGATTTCGATGCCGGTGTCGACGGCATGGGCGTGATGCTGCCCAACAGCCTGTTGCGCGCTGCGCTCTATCAGGCCGCGAGCAACAATCCCGATATCGACCTGATCATGGCGGCCGATGTCACTGATCGCGCGGTCGATGCGCACCGCGCGAAGATCACGCTGGCCGATGGACGCGTGTTCACCACATCGCTGCTGGTCGGCGCGGAAGGGCGCGTATCGCCGACGCGCGATCTGGCCGGGATTGGTCTCAGCCAATGGTCCTATCGCCAACGCGGCATTGTTACCGCCGTGACGCTGGAAAAATCGCATCAGAACACCGCGTTCGAGATTTTCTATCCCGATGGTCCGCTCGCCATCCTGCCGCTCAACGATGATGATGAGGGGCGGGCGATGGCCTCGATCGTCTGGACGGTGCCCGAGGGCAAGGCTGATGCCTGGACCTCGCTGTCCGACCGCGCCTTCGGGGCGGCGCTGACCGAGGCGAGCGGCGGGTTTCTGGGGGCAATCACGCCCATCGCCCCGCGCAGCAGCTGGCCGCTGACGCTGTGCCAGGCGAGCGACATGGTCGCGCCGCGTATCGCACTGGTGGGCGACAGCGCGCACATCATCCACCCGATCGCGGGACAGGGGCTGAACCTGGGGCTGCGCGATGTCGCGGCGCTCGCCGATGTACTGGGTGAGGGCGCGCGGCTGGGGCTCGATCCGGGCGATCTGGCGCAGCTCAAGCGCTATCAGCAATGGCGGATGCTCGACAATGCGATGATGGCTTCTGCCACCGATGTGCTCAACCGGCTCTACGGCCTGCCGGGCAAGGCGCCCTCGCTGGTGCGGCGCATCGGCATGCAGCTGGTCGGGCGTACCGGGCTGATCCGGCGACTCATCATCGACGAGGCGCGGGGGACCAGCGGCGACCTGCCCGAGCTGCTGATGGCGAGCGATTGATAGCTTTGCCCTCGGGAGCCCAGGTCAGCTCTTTCCCATCATTCCCGCGAACGCGGGATTCTCGCTTTCGTCGCTCGCCATGAAAGCGGAACCCCCGCGTTCGCGGGGGTGACGAACGTGAGCTGTGAGTTGACTAGGGTTTCAGCCCCCGCGTGATGAAGTCGTTCGCGGCGCTGGCGATCGCGTCCGGGGTCATGTCCTCGTTCCAGATGCCGTAGCGCAGGCCCAGGAACACGTTCATTCCCATCACTGCCCAGGCGTGCAGCTCGCTGACATCGCCGCGGATTTCGCCCGCTGCCGCGCCCGCCTGCAAGCGGCTGAGAATGCGTGTCGCGGTCACCTGATAATGCGCGCGATAGCTCTCGGAATCGACGAATTCGGCCTCGTCGATGATCCGGTAGATTTCCTTGTGCTCGCGGGCGAATTCGAGAAATCCCTTAAGCGCCGCGCGTTCGCGGTCGAGCGCGCCGCTCGCCTCCTGCATCGCGGCGGCGGCATGCTTGCCGACCTGGGCGGACATGTCCTGCACCAGCGCGCGGAAAATTTCGTCCTTCGAATCGAAATAAGTGTAGAAGCTGCCCAGCGCGGTGCCCGCGCGCCGGGTGATGCCGCTGATCGAGGCTTCGTGAAAACCGCGCTCGCCAAATTCGATCGCTGCCGCATCGAGCAGCTTGCGCAGCGTCGCGCGGCCACGCGCCGTGCGCGGCGTCTTGTCCGGGCGCGCGTTTTCCGCGCCCGGGTTTGCGGGCGGTTCTTCCGCTGCCGATGGTTTTGCCGCCATGATCCACTCCCGCTGCCGGACATGATGCGTGCGCGCAACACATCTGGCCGATTTTGCCCTCGCTGTCTCCCCTCATGCGATAAGAGTTGAAAGCTGGTTCAACTTTCACTAATGGACAAACACGTTCTGCGCAAGGCCGGTCAGTGAGACGAACCGGTGCACCGCGAACAGGTCAGGATGCAGGGAGGAAGTTCATGTCCGTTTTCGGGTTCACCCGTTTCGCCGCCACGCGCACTGCGCTCGCGCTGGGCGTCGCCGCCGCAGCTCTTACGGCACTTGCTCCTGTCGCGATCGCGCAGGAAGCGCAGGAACAGGAAGCGACCACCGCCGATGACGGTAGCGTGATCGTCGTTACCGCCCGTCGCCGGGCAGAAAACCTGCAGGACGTTCCGATCGCGATCAGCGCTTTTTCCGCCGAGCGGCTGGAAAACCAGGGCGCGCTCGACATCACTGACATCTCGCAGATCACGCCCAACACCACGCTCGAAAACTCGCGCGGCACCAACTCGACGCTCACCGCCTTCATCCGCGGCGTGGGCCAGCAGGACCCGGTTCCCGGCTTCGAGGCGGGCGTCGGCATCTATCTGGACGACGTGTATCTCAATCGCCCGCAGGCGGCGGTGCTCGACATCTACGAGGTCGAGCGGATCGAGGTGCTGCGCGGACCGCAGGGCACGCTCTATGGCCGCAACACCATCGGCGGTGCGGTCAAATATGTCACCAAGATGCTGCCGCAGGATTTCAGCCTGAAGCTTCGCGGCACCTATGGCACCTATGACCAGGCCGAAGGCGTGGTCACCGTGTCCGCACCGCTCGGCGATATCGTCCGCGTCGGCGGCACGCTGGCGCGGCTGTCGCGCGGCGGCTTCGGCGACAATCTCAACATCCGCGGGCTCGAAAACTATAACCGCGATGTCTGGGCAGGGCGCGGCACGCTGGAAATCGGCGGTTATGGCGCGCCGGTGCTGATCCGCATCTCGGGCGATTATACCCGCGACAAGTCCGATCCGCGCAACGGCCATCGCCTGATCCCCGGCATCCGCAGCGGTACGCCGGTGCTGAACGATGTCTATGACACCCGCGCGGGCCTCAACAATCCGCGGCAGGATATCGAGGCCTATGGTCTCGCGATGAACATCTCCGCCGAGCTCACCGACAATCTGACGCTGCGTTCGATCAGCGCCTGGCGCAAGGATGACAGCTTCACCCCGATCGATTTCGACGCGCTGCCCGCGATCGATGTCGATGTGCCCGCAGTCTATCGCAACGAGCAGGTCAGCCAGGAATTCCAGCTGCTGTACGAAGGCGAGCGCCTCAAGGGTCTGGTCGGATTCTATTATCTCGATGCCAAGGCCTCGACCGCGTTCGACGTGCTGCTGTTCACCACGCTGAACAACCTCAACGCCTTCACCGCGGGTGATGTGCGCACCGATACCTGGTCGGTGTTCGGCGATTTCACCTATGATTTCACCGATCAGCTCTCGCTGTCGCTGGGCGGCCGTTACACGGTAGACAAGCGCAACTCGACCATCCTGCGCCAGACCAAGCTGGGCCGCTCTGCCGAGTTCGGCGGTACGCCGGTGGTGCTGGCGACCACGTCGAACTTCAACGGCGAGGCACGCTTTACCGATTTCAACCCGCGCGCCTCGCTGAGCTACAAGCCGAACGAGGACCATCTGTTCTTCGCCGGCTATTCGCAGGGCTTCAAGGGCGGCGGCTTCGACCCGCGCGGGCTTTCAACCGCCGCGCCCGATACCAACCGCGATGGCGTGCGCAGCCAGCAGGAAATCTTCGACTTCCTGAGCTTCGAGCCCGAAACGGTCGACAGCTATGAGCTGGGCTGGAAGGGCAGCTTTGCCGACAATGCGATCAACCTGGCGCTGACCGGTTTCTATGCCGATTACACCAATGTCCAGGTGCCTGGTTCCGCCGGCTTCGATTCCAACGGCGATGGCGTCAACGACACCTTTATCGGCGTCACCACCAACGCCGGTAAGGCCGAGTTCAAGGGTATCGAGTTCGAAGGCAATGCCGTGTTCGCGCGCGAATTCGCAGGCTCGGGCTCGTTCCTGAGCTTCAACGCGACGCTCGGCTATATCGATGGCGAGTACAAGCGCTTCATCGATGCGCGCAACATCGACGTCGCCAATCTGCGTCGTATCCAGAACACGCCGAAATGGACGATGTCGGGCACCTTCTCGGGCGTCTTCCCGGCCTTCTCGGGCAACATCACCGCTTCGACCACGGTCAGCTATCGCAGCAAGACCTTCCAGTTCGAAACGCCCAGCCCGTTCCTCGATCAGCCCGGCTATGCGCTCTGGGATGCCTCGCTGATCTGGCGCGACGACGAGGACCGGTTCAGCTTCGGCCTCAACGCCAAGAACATTCTGGACAAGCAGTATATCACGTCGGGCTATCAGTTCCTCGCGACCGCGCCCGATGGCACGCCGACGCGCAACGCGGCGGGCAATCTCATCCCCACGCTGGGTACCGAAGGCGTTGCGACCGCGTTCTACGGCAATCCGCGTCAGGTGTTCGTGACCGCCGCCGTCAAGTTCTGAAGCGCGCCGGTTCGCTCGACATAAAGGGGGAGGTGGCCGTAAGCGTCAGCTTGCGGCCACCAGCTTTATGGTCATCGCGGCCTGAGGCTCGGCGATGAGCTGCGCCATCGGCCCCTGTTCGACGATCCGCCCCGCTTCGAGCACGGCAGCGCGGTGGCAGAATTGCGCCGCCAGCGCGAGATCGTGCGTGATGACGAGCATCGCGATCCCCTGATCGCGCTGCAGTCGCTTCAGCAGCGCGACGATCTGCACGGCCACCAACGGGTCGAGCGCCGAGGTCGCCTCGTCGAGCACCAGCATCTGGGGCTCGGCCACCAGCGCGCGGGCGATGGCGACGCGCTGCGCCTGGCCACCCGACAGCCCCGCCGGTGTCCGGTCAGCTAGCGCGCCATCCAGCTCAACCATCTGCAGCGCCTTCTTGACCAGCCCGGCGCGGCCCCAACTCGTCAGGTCGGGACGCAGATGCACCAAGGGTTCGGCGATGATGTCGGACACGCGCCAGCGCGGATCGAGGCTGGCAACCGGGTCCTGGAATACCGGCTGGATCATCCGCCGCTGCTCGCGACTGCGGCGCGCGGGCAGCGGCGTGCCCCGCCACAGGATCGCCCCTTCGCTCACCGGCCCCAGCCCGGCGACCGCGCGACCGATGGTCGATTTGCCCGAGCCCGAGCCGCCGATCAGCGCCACCGCCTCGCCCTGATGCACAGTCAGGTCCACCGCATCGACGGCGGTCACGGGCCGCGTGAAAAGGCCATTCCCGGCAAAACGCACGGTGAGGTCTTGCGCCTCGACCAGCGGCGCGCCCGGCACATGCAGGTCGACGGGTAGCGCGGCCTTCAGGCTGGGCGTCGCCGCCCAAAGCGCCTGACTGTAAGCGTGCTGTGGCGCGCGTGCGATGGCCTGCGCCGCGCCAGCCTCCACCACCTGGCCGCCCTGCATCACCAGTACCCGGTCGGCATGATGTTCGAGCGAGGCGAGATCGTGGCTGACCAGCAGCAGCCCCATGCCGGTCTCGCGCCGCAACCGCGTCAGTAGTGCCATGATCTCGGCACGCAGATGCGCATCGAGCGCGGACACCGGCTCGTCGGCGATCAGCAGTTTCGGGCGATGCGCGATGGCGCAGGCGATCATCAGCCGCTGGCGCTCGCCGCCCGAAAGCTGGTGCGGATAACGCCTGAGCCTGATCGCCGGATCGGCCAGGCCGACCGCGTCCAGCATCGCGACCAGCGTGTTCCGGTCCGGACGCGCTCCCCCCGCCTGCATTGCGCTTTCGGTGAGGTGCTGCGCGGCGGTCCTGTGAGGCGTGAGCGCGGTGAGCGGCTGCTGGAACACGAAGCCGACCGACGCGCGCCGCACCCTGCGCAGACCCGCCTCGTCGAGCCCCGCCAGGTCCTGCCCTTCCAGCACCGCCGATCCGGTGATCGTCCCGGCGGAAAGCCCGAATGGGGTCAGGCTGGTCAGGCTCTTGCCCGATCCCGATGCACCCGCCAGCGCAACGCATTCGCCGGGCGCGATCTCGAGCGACACGCCGCGCACCAGATCGCGCCCGTCAATGGTCACACCCATGGCGTCCAGCCTGTACAGGCTCATGCGAACCGGTCCCTAAGGCGCTCACCGACCAGCGTCAGGCAGACGAGCAGCGTCACCATCACCCCGCCGGGCACCAGCAGCCCCATGGGTGCGACATCCATGTCGTCCGCGCCCTCCTTGACCAGGATACCGAGCGAGGTCAGCGGCTCCTGCACGCCGAGGCCCAGGAACGAGAGGAAGCTCTCGATCATGATGATGCCGGGCAGGGTGAGCGTCAGATAGGCAAGCGCCACCCCCGCGATATTGGGCAATATGTGGCGCGCCAGGATCACGCGCACCGGCGCGCCGCTCGCTTCTGCCGCCAGCACGAACGGGCGGTGGCGCAGCGTCATCACCTGGCCGCGCACGATCCGCGCCATGGTCAGCCATTCGACCAGCCCGATGCCGACGAAGACCAACAGGATCGAGCGGCCGAACACCACCATCAGCACGATGACGATGAACATGAACGGCAGCGCATAGAGCGCATCGACGATCCGCATCATCAGCTCGTCGGTGCGCCCCCCGGCCCAGCCCGCGATCATGCCCCACCCGATGCCGACCAGCATCGACACCAAAGCCGCCGCCAGCGCCACGGCGAGCGTGATCCGCGTTGCCACCGCCAGCCGCGCCAGCCGGTCGCGCCCCAGCTCGTCGGTGCCCAGCCAGTGCCCCGCCGTGCCGGGCGCGGCGCGGACATGGTTCCAGTCGATCGCATCGTGGCTCCAGGGAAGCAGCAGCGGCAGCACAAGCGCCGCGAGCGCGATCAAGGCGACGATCGCGGCGGGCAGGGCGATGCGGTTCATGCCCGGCACCTCATGAACGGCTCCGCGGGTCGAGCCAGCCATAGAGGAGGTCGGCGATAAGGTTGAACACGATGATGAGCGCCGCATAGAGCAGGATCACTGCCATGATCAGCGGATAATCGCGGTTGAGCGCGCCCTGCACGAAATAGCGGCCCAAGCCCGGCAATGCGAACACCGTCTCGATCACCACCGCCCCGGTCAGTAGCCCCGCCGCCGCCGGGCCAAGATAGCTCACCACCGGGACGAGCGCGGGCCGCAACGCATGGCGGAGGACGATCGCGCCGGTGCCGAGCCCGCGCGCCCGCGCGGTGCGGATATGCTCCTGCGCCAGCGCCGCCGCCAGCCCCGCGCGCGCCAGCTTGGCGATCGCACCTGCCACCGGAAGCGCCAGCGCGATCACCGGCATGATCCAGTATTGCGGCGCGCTCAGCAGCCCGTCACCCAGCCCGCCCACCGGCAACAGTCCCAGCCACAGCCCGAAGATCAGCGCGAGCAGCGGCCCGGTGACGAAGCTGGGCAGCGCGGTGACGATGGTGGCGGCGAGCATCAGCGTCTCGTCCGCCCAGCCGCCGGGGCGCAGCGCCGCGACCATCCCCGCTGCCAGCCCGAGCACCAGCGCCAGCAGGATGGCGAGTCCGCCCAACGTCAGCGACACCGGCAGGCTGTCGGCGATCAGCTGGGTGACGGTAAAGTCGCGATAGACCAGGCTCGGCCCGAAATCGCCGGTAAGCGTGCGCTGCAGGAACAGCGCGAACTGCTCGCCCATCGGCAGGTTGAGGCCATAGGCCGCCTCCAGCGCCGCGCGCGTCTCGGGTGCCAGCGGCCGCTCGCCATCGAACGGCCCGCCGGGGGCAAAGCGCATCAGCGCGAACGAGGCGAGCAGCACCAGCAGCAATGTCGGGATCGCGGTCAACAACCGCCGAAGGACGAGGGCGCGCATCGCCTGAGACCATGGCGGATAGGGCGCACGGCGTCATGCGGAAAATAGGTGACATTCCATTCCGCACAGCACATTCCAAATGCCATTGCCTCAACCGACGCAGAATGGCAGCCTGTGTCTCATGCGCTTCATCCACCTTCTTGGGCTGTCCGGTGCGTTGCACATGTTGGCTTGTGCACAGCTGCCTGAGAGAACCGTGGACGCCAAGGTCGTCAGTATCGTGTCATCGCAGAGTCGACTGAACAACGACAGGTTCGTTGTTACGGCACAGGATGAAACGGGCCTTTCAGGCAAGAAGTCTGTCAAGAAGCTGGAACTGGATTGTCGGGTCGGTGATGTCGTCAAGGCGACAGTCCGCGGAATCTCGCTCACGTTGGACAATAGCGCATGCGTGCGTGGATGAGAGAGCGACAATAGGTGAAAGTCAGATCATCCTTGGATGTGCTGACTGACATTCCTTTAGGCAGCGTCGAAAGGGTTACCTTTTACAAGCGTGACGAAATCACGACCGACCTGATCTGCTGCGAGGTGGTGGCCTCCGGGCAGATCTGGACCTTTCACGAGGAGATGCCGGGCTGGGATGCGTTGATGGCGCATCTGGCGGGCCTGGCTAGCTTTCGACAGGACTGGTTTGCGGCTGTCTCGCAGACAGCGTTCCAGCCATGCGAGATTGTGGCCTTCGCGCGCTAATAGGGCGCGATAATGGTTAGCGTCCGCGCTCGTGGTGTAATTTTCGGTGGAGATTTAGGTGCTGCTGG
>NZ_LSIS01000426.1:0-5051 GCF_001556365.1 Blastomonas sp. CCH1-A6
CCGCCAGCAGCAGCGCGAGGAAGGCTGTCATCGCAGGACCATCAGGCGACCCGCGAGAAGGATGGCGGGGAGGAGAACCGATCCCATCCCAAGCCAGGACTGGGCAAGAGCGCCCAGCGCGCAACCGCCAGCAAATGCACAAACAGATATCATGATCTTGCCCGATGCCGATGGCTCGGGCGTAGCGGAAAGCGCCTGACTCATTCGACCTGCCAAGGCCAGCGCCAGCGCTGCTACATTGCCCGTCATGACCGTGAACGGTGGCCCGATGGCCGGTACCAGCCTGTGAACGGCGTTGAGCATGCCCATCGCCCCTGCCAGCGCAAGCGCCAAGCCAGTATCCCAGGGCCCTGTCCCAAGGAACAGTGCAATGCCGCCTGTCAGCGCCACCGCCAGATTGGCAAGCCACAGCAGCAACGATAGTCTGCGGTTAACTGAAATTTGGCTAGCCGCAAGGCCAGCGAACACAGCAACTAGAAAGAAGGCAGGCAAGGCTGCGAACTGGACCCAGACCGATCCATAATGTCCCTCTGCCCCACCCCCACTCTGGCTGGCTAGTGTCGCACCAAGCAGAACAAAATTGCCGGTGACATGCGCGACGAAAAGTCCCTGCATATGGATAAAGACAGCAGTGTCGACATAGCCGGACACAAAGGCGAGCAGCCCGGCAAGGTCGGCCGGAACGGGCCGCGGCGATGAAAGGCTCGCGCTCACACCGCCCAGCATGCGCAGCCGAGAGCGCCCCAGAAACTCTTGAAATCGCTGACCGGAACCTGGGTCGCTCGCGCATGCTCATGACCATGAACCGCGCACGGTGTAGCACAGCCACAGGCCGACTGTGCCGTTTGCAGGCTGACCGAAGTCGCCCCTTCGGCCTTGTGATAGCCACCGAACCGGGCGACCGGCGACCAGTCGGGCATTGGCGGCGGCGGCGGTTCTGCCAAGCCTTCAAAGTTGCCAGTCCCATAGACTGGCTTGCCACCGACAATTGTGAGCACGGATTCGGTCTGGCGGATACGATCGGAAGGAATCTCGAAGAAATCCTGGCTCAGTACCGCTAGATCGGCCAACTGCCCCTGCTTGATCTGTCCCTTGCGCCCCTCCTCGCCCGAAAACCAGGCGACGTGCTGGGTCCACATTCTCAGCGCTTCATGTCGATCGAGCAGGTTGCGATGCGGATAAAGCCGCATGCCCCCCATCGTCCTGCCAGTGACGAGCCAGGACAGGCTTACCCAGGGATCGTAGCTCGCCACGCGCGTCGCATCGGTGCCTGCGGAGGTCCGCACGCCACTTTCCAGTACGCGTCGGAAAGGCGGCGTCGCTTCTGCTGCCTCGGCACCATAGCGCTCGACGAAATACTCGCCCTGATAGGCCATGCGGTGCTGAAACGCGATGCCGCCGCCGAGTGCGGCCACCCTGTCGATCGAGCGTGGGGTGATCGTTTCGGCATGGTCGAAAAACCAGTGCAGGCCGTCGAACGGCATCTCCCTGTTGACCTTCTCGAACACGTCGAGAGCCCGGACGATCGTCTCCTCATAGGTAGCATGCATCCGCCACGGCCAACGGTTGGCAACGAGGATCCGGACGATCTCCTCGAGATCATCTTCCATGTTCGGCGGCATGTCCGGCCGAGGCATACGGAAATCCTCGAAGTCCGCAGCCGAAAAGACAAGCATTTCGCCCGCGCCATTGAGACGCAGATAGTCATCGCCCTGGTGATGTCGGGCACTGCGGGTCCAACGCAGGAAATCCTCCTTCTCCTCCCGGGGCTTTTGCGTGAACAGATTGTAGCCGATGCGCAGCGTCAGCTGACCGCGTTCATGGAGCTGTTCGATAACCGCATAGTCTTCCGGGTAGTTCTGGTAACCCCCGCCAGCATCCAGAACGCTGGTCACGCCCAGCCGGTTGAGATCCCGCATGAAATGTCGGGTGGAATTGAGCTGATAGTCGAGAGGCAGTTTCGGCCCTTTGGCCAGTGTGGCATAAAGGATGGAGGCATTGGGGCTAGCAATCAGCAGCCCAGTTGGGTTGCCCTGGGAATCGCGCTGGATCACGCCGCCCGGCGGGTCGGGTGTGTCTCGATCATAGCCCACTGCCCTGAGAGCAGCGCCATTGAGCAAGGCGCGGTCGTAAAGGTGCAGGATGAATACCGGCGTGTCGGGTGCGACGACGTTGATTTCAGCCAGGCTGGGTAGGCGTTTCTCGGCAAACTGGTGCTCGCTGAAGCCGCCAACAACCCTGACCCATTGCGGAGCTGGGGTGCGGTCGACCTGCTGCTTCAGCATGCGCATCGCATCAGCCAGGCTGGGGACACCATCCCAGCGCAGTTCCAGATTGAAGTTCAGCCCTCCGCGAATGACATGGATGTGGTTGTCGCACAGCCCCGGTATCACGCGCCGGCCCTTGCAGTCGATCATCCGGGTGCCGGGTCCCTGCAGGGCGATGACATCAGAAAAATCTCCCACAGCCTGGAACCGACCCTCCTTTATGGCGATCGCCTGAGGGGCGGGGTTCTGCGGGTCCAGCGTCGTGAATTTCCCGTTGAATAGGATGGTGCCTGTATATCGTGCATCTTCCGCCATGGCTTTGCCCTCGATCGTTCCTAGCAAGCCGGTCAAGGCGAGGCCTGCAGACACCGCCCTGCGGTCCATCATGCGTCGCTATCCCGACGGCGGAGCCCGGGGCGCGCTGGCAACGCGCCCAGAATATGCTCCGAACAGTCGGCCCGCGTCTCTGCCATCACATCGGGATTGCCCCGATATACGCGCATCGCAAATGGCAGGATCTGCTCTCCCACCAGCATGCCCAACAGGCCAAGCAATGCTACAACGGGTGGCGCCGGCGAGCGGACGCCCAGCAGGCTATAGATAATGCCCACAAGCAAGCCGGCACCAAGCGAGAACAGATATATCTTCATGGCTTCACCATTGCAGAAGGGCCTGAATGAAGGAGGTGGGCCGGCCTTCGGGAGGCTTGGAAGCGGCCGGCCCGGTCACCAATACCTGGGGGCGGACAGGAGCGGAGGTGACCTTGTACGTTTAATCGATCAGCCTTCGCGTGCGTCGGCGCCCAAGATCGCCTTGGCGTATATCAGCCCGAGCCCATAGGCTCCGCCATGATCTATCGCGGCATGCACGACAGGATCATAGGTTTCGCCTCTCGCCCAGTCGCGCTGAAGTTCGAGCATGTACTGCAAAGAGGTCATCGGCGTTGCGCCTAGTTGGACCATACGGTCCATTGCCCTGTCATGCGCTTCATCGGAAACGTCGCCACAAGCATCTGCGAGCACGAAGACCTCGAAGCCCTGGTCGATAGCGGACAGCGCCGGCCCTACAATGCAGACACTGGTCCACAGCCCTGCAAGCACAATTCGCGACTTGCCGATGGCGTTGATACGGTCGGCGATCCGGGGATCTTCCCAGGTGTTCATGGTGGTCCGGTCGATCACCTCCTCACCCGGAAACTGGCTCTTGATCTCGTCGAACATGGGGCCGGAGAACGTCTTCTCAGCAACGGTGGTCAGAATTGTCGAAACCTCGAAAATGCGGGCTGCCCGGCTCACCAGTGCAGCGTTGTTGCGCAGCATGACCGCGTCGATCGATTTCGTGGCAAAGGACATTTGCGACTGGTGGTCGATCAGGATGAGCACATGATCGGCAGGGGAAAGAAGCGAGGAACCGGGGATTGGCAATGCGGTCGGCATCTGGAGCACTCCTTGGATGTCGCAAGGTGGCGGTCAGACGCGCTTCCTTGCTTCAGCGCCTGCAGTCCATAGCAGAGCATGGAGGTGCCAGCGGTGCCGGGCTTGCTCGGGAGGAGCGATTCTTGCGCCATTTCGGGCATAGCACGCGCATGCTCGCCTGACCGGGCACTCAGACCATGCGGCGGCGATAATTCAGAGGCGTCACCCCTAGTTCGCGTATGAACAGCTTGTTGAGCCCGGCCTGGCCCTTGTAGCCGACACAGACAGCCACGGTGTCAATGGAAAGGTCCGGCTGCAACAGCAAAGTCTGCGCAGCATTCAATCGCAGCAGCATCTGGTATTTCTGCGGAGCCACGCCGAAACTCTGCTTGAATGCGCGGGAAAAATGATCGGGTGACAGGCTGCAGAGCGATGCCAGTTCAAGCAAGGTGATGTCGCGCGAAAAATTTGCCTGAAGATAGTCGTTCACGCGCCGCTCCTGCCAGGGCGCCAGCCCGCCACGTGTCAGCCTGGCTGCCTCGCCATTCAGTGCGGCCAATTCCCCCAGCAGGGTCACAATCACGGAATCCCGGTAAAGGGTCGTGATCGCCGAGGCGTGACTGCCCGACGACAGTCGCCACAGCCTTTCGATCAATTTAGGCACCCCGTTGCTGCCCTGCACCGCGTGCAGCTTGGCTATATCGGGCGGGCGCCCATCGAACATGCGGTCCAGCAACGTATCGGCAAGCAAGCCATCGACGGCAAGTGCCCTGAAATGATTGGAATCATCAATCACGATTGCATTGGCTTCACCGCGGGCGAGCAGCGACCATTGGCCTGGAACCGCCGTCCCCGAAAAGCGGAAGCTGCCATTGCGATAAGACGTCCGGTGCATCGACAATCCCACCGTGATGACAAGATCATTCAGCGGAGGATCGGAAAAATCGCCCGCTGGCTGGTGCAATTCGATCAGTTGGACAGCCGGGTCATCGGCGACCAGCTGATGCGCGGCGATGAATGGCGCAACGCCATCGGTCAGCCGGTAATCGTCGAAATCGACACCGTCCACCGCCCACCCCGGAAAACAGCCTCACCCCGCATGCAATGCTAGCACATTTGCTTCGGAAGCCAAGTTCCTCGGGGGCAGTTCGCTCGATCAATCCGGAAATGACTTGGGCTGATACCATGGATGCGCCGAAAGGCCCGGGCAAATGCCTGGGGCGTATCATAGCCGACCGACAGGGCAATCTGCGTGACAGACATGGTCGAGCTCAGCAACAGATCCCGCGCTCGCTCCATGCGCAACAGCATCAGATACTGGTAAGGTGGTCGGCCAAGCGAGTTCTTGAAACCGCGGGCAAAATGATAC
>NZ_LSIS01000427.1:0-49296 GCF_001556365.1 Blastomonas sp. CCH1-A6
CCATGCAGCCCGGTGACCACACCCCAAATTACACCTCATTGACGGACGTGACCCATTTTGGGCAGACCGGAGCCTGTCCGACCCGGTAAAAATCCGGCGAGGAAAGCGCGACGGAGGCTGAAGATCTAGAATGGCAGCTTCACAGCCGCGAAAAGTGGCGCAGCGGATGTTCGAATGGGTCGGCGGGGGCTGCCGGTACTGACCCTTACGATCGCTCTGCCTTTGAACTTTCGATGCCCATGTGGGGACCGAGTAAGTTCGGAAATTTATCTGCAGGTGGCTTTTGGCACGACGAATGGAAATCCTGCCTATCAACCTACCGTTTGGACATTGATGAGGCGTTTATCACATGAGATGCAACACATGATGTTGCTACTGATAATCCGCGCGCTAGTTTGGGAGGGCTATGCAGATTTTCACCTTAGCTAACCTTTCATGACTAACGATTGGCGCCCTACGCAGGCTATTGACGCTGAAGGTCGACGCGCTGACGTCAAGGATGTCGCCAACGGCTTGCAATGCCGATGTGTCTGCTTTGAATGCGGACAGTTGGTTCTGGCCAAGCAAGGCCCTAAGTTGCGCTGGCATTTTGCCCATCATGCTCCCACCAATTGCCGCCCGACACCGGAATCCGAACTACACTTCTTCGCCAAGACTTTGTTGGCGGACAGGCTATGGCTGTGGATTCCGGAAGTTCGCGCTCAGGCAGCCGGACGGACGGAGCCCATCTCCGATCGCAGGACATATGAATTCTCAGAGGTGCTGGTCGAAAAGGCGGATGGGAATGTCCGACCTGACCTGCTTCTCGTTACAGCCAGTGGCAAGATCCTGCATGTCGAGATTTATGTGCGCCATAGGGTCGATCCCATCAAGCTGGAAAAGCTTAAGAGTCGCGGCATCTCGTCGGTTGAAATTGACCTATCTAAGCTGGATTGGGACAATCGTGATGCATGGGAGCTTGCAATCCTCGAAACTGCGCCTCGGGAATGGCTGCACAATGCCAGAGCGGCCAAAGCTCAGCAGAACATGGAGGCGCAGGCAGCCACCGAAGCTAGGGCAAAACAACAGATTCTGGATGCGGAATACTCAAGGATCGTGGGGATTTGGAACGACGCTCTATCGTCTTGCGGCGACCCGGATGAGCATCTGATCACTCAACATAGATTGGCGATGAAACGCGGGTTTTCTCAAAAAATTGGCTATGCGACGAAGGGGACGGCATGCTTTCGAGTGCCGTCGGCGTATTGGCAGGCTCAGGTGATAAACCGCTTCCTCTGGGATAGCGCGAACGAGACACCGATTGCCTTCGAAACCAAGGATGCCCTTGGATGTGTTCAAGATCTCATATGGCCAGGACTAAACCGGATATCAAAGGAGACCACGGACAGAATGCGCCGGGATTTCCCTACATTCGAGGATCCTTGGCATACCGTGCACGGTTATCTCAAATGGCTCAAAGATAAGCATTGGATGTTCGATAAGCGCGTGCTCGGCAAACAATGGCTGCCATCAACTAGCGCCTTGTATCTCCGCAAGGAGCAGGAAGCAGCCTGGCAGCAGGAGCGAGAGCGGAAGGAGGCAGTTACCGACTGGGTCGATATGATATTGTCGAGCGTCCCGGCGAACGAGACTTCCGACTTTGATCGCACAGCTTGGATCGATTGGTTCGTAACCTCATATGATGAGGACGAAGCCCGCGCGTTACACGAAGCCATATATGACATGGTCGTAGGCGGGCGACGGCTTGCCGATGACCTATTAGGATTGCCGTTGCTGGCGGAGTATGAGCGCCAGGCGATCTCGCAGGACGAGCGCCGGGTACAAAATGAGACTGAGCGCGTTGCTCGATTGGCGGAGGTGGAGCGAAATCGCCGGATTTCAACGATGCAGGACAAGGCGTCGTCTGTGCTGGGGCAATTAGCGCAACATTGGCTGACTACAGCGAATGCGCAGCTTGATGGAAAGACACCGCTCGACCTTGCGATCGATTCCGATGAAGGTCTGGCACGTGCAACCTCAGAACTCGCGCGGATGCATAGTGAGCGGATTGAAGCCGAAACGCTAGCGGCAGACAAAGCTCGTCAGCAAGCAGCATTGGAGAAAAATCGCCTGGAGCTGACGGCCTTGGCCGACAAACGCGCGCGAGATCCGGTGAGGGCCAATCTCTGGTGCAAATCTCCGAACCCCAAACTCGGGGGGCAACGCCCTATCGATTATTGCGTGGATGATCGCGCGCTTCGGATCTGCAAGGAAGTCATGCCGGCATCGCTCTAGTCTCTGCAACGTGCGCACCCTAAGCTTGATCAAAAGTGATTTCTCCGAACGTTGCCAATCCACGCTGCAACTTGCGCGGGCAAGCCGGTGATCCACCAGTTAAATTTCGCCAACTTCAAGTGATCACCCTGACCGGCGCTCCCTGAAATCCCACAGCGGGATCCCCATTTTGCGCGCCTTATCGGCCAAGTTGTCCTGAATTCCGGTGCCCGGAAAGATGACCAGACCTACTGGTAGGGCTTCGAGCATACGGTCGTTGCGCTTGAACGGCGCGGCCTTCTTGTGCCGGTTCCAGTCGGGACGGAAGGCGACTTGCGGCACGCGGCGTGTATCGGCCCAGCAGGCGGCGGCGCGTTCGGCTCCAGTTGGCGTGGCGCCATGCAGCAGGACCATGTCGGCATGACGCGCATGAACCCGGTCGAGGACATCCCAGATTGCCGAGTGATCGTTGCAGTCGGGGCCACCGGTGAAGGCGATACGGGTGCCTTCGGGCAGCAGCACGCGGGCATTTTCTCTGGCGCGTTTGTCGAGAAAGTCGCGGCTGTCGATGATGGCCGAGGTCATAGCCTTGCGGTTGACGCGGGATCCGGTGCGGGGCGTCCAGGCCTTGCGGGCGTGGATGCGGAATTGATCGGCGGCGGCTTCGCGGAAGAATTCCATCGTGTCGCGGCGTTCGATGAGGGAGATGCCTTCGGCAATTTGCCGCTCAAGTTCGACCGAGCGCACTTCGCTGCCATCCTGTTCGCGCTGAAGGCGTTTTTGCGCCTGTTCATTGTCGTCGAGATCGCGTTCGACCCGCTCGCCGGCGCGGTGGAAGATGTTGACTACGTTCCAGAGCAGGTCTTCGAGATCGGGTTCAATGCGGGTGTCGATCAAAGCTGAGACAAGCCCGTCGAACATGTCTGCGACTGCGCCACCGGCAAGGCGGGCATCGGGGAGCGGCCTGCCATCAGGTTCGTCTTCGAAGGGCCGATAGCCGTAGAGTTGCATTTCCTGAAGGAGATAGGCGGTTGAGCCGAGTTCGGGGGTGGTGTCTTCAAGGGGAAGATCTGGGGCGCTTGCCATGATGGTCTCCGTGTCCTGAGCCGCGCCTCTCGCGGCCTTCGTGGCGACGACCAGCGGCGGCGGGCACGGGTCTGCACCGCGCGGAAACGCGCGGCCGGAGCGCCAGCGGAGGATGGCGAAGCAAGGGAATTTTGTTTCGCGATGCAAAGGGGCGCAGCCCCGGCGGAAAATAGCCGCAGCGCAGCCATTGCGGTGCCCGTGTTCGCTGCTGCAGTCGCCCCCTCCCGAAGGCCGAGGGCGTGGCGACCTTCAAGGACCGGGAGAGGTGGCCATGCGCCCCACTGCCCCGGAAAACCCCCCGCTTACCGGCCAGCTTCGCTCATCGTCTGAGAAACCGCACGGCATCGGCGGCGCTGAGCTGCACCCGAATGGCCGCTGCCAACCGCTCGTGACCATAGGCTGTAAGGTCGCTGTTGAAATCGTCGAGCCGGGGTTCAAGCGGTATGACCGCAATGCCTAACGGTTCGCATCGCTCGGTCAAGGTCGACAATGCCGTTGCCCCGGCTGGATCATCATCGCGCGCGACATAGAGGCAGTGCAGCGCAGCAGGGAACTGGATGGCAGCGAGATGGGCGGCCGATAGCCCTGCGATCATCGCCATGGATGGCATCACCTGTCGCAGCGACAGCAGGGTTTCTAGGCCTTCACCGGCAACCATGACACCGTCCGCTTTGCCGAACCGGACGCCCGAGCCGAGCAAGTGCCCCATGGCGCGTCGTGGATATGCGACAGCGGCTTTGTCGTGGGATTGCGGATCAAGCCAAGTGCGGTGAACCCCCGTGATAGTGCCCGCATTGTCGGTGACTGCTGCGATCATGGCGGGCCATGCCTCCCGCACACCAGGGACATCATCTTCAGCAGGCCGATAGTAGCAGCGCGGATGGAAACGCAGCTGATCTATGCCTGACAGATCGGTGATCGACCGGCGACCGAGATAACGGGCTGCAATGCTGTTCGTGATCGGCTTTGAAGCGGCCCATAGGCGCCGTGCCGCTTCTGGTGTGCCGGTCGGTGCTTTGCGTATGGTCGCGTTTCGGGGTTGGGACTTATTAGGCGGCGGCAGGCTCAAGAACATGCGGGCTTCGTCGAGCGTCTCGCGCATGGTCCGGTGGGCGCAACTCGCGGCGATGATGTCGAGTAGATCGCCATGGTCGCCGCTTTGCGCGTCTGTCCATTTGCCCGCGCCTCCCCGGCTCTCGGTTGTTGCAGACAATCGGACGTAGAGACTGCGACCCGGAGAATTGTGAACATCGCCAACTAGCCAGTAGCGGCCTTCACGGCGACCATTGGACAGGTAACGGCGGCAGACTGCCTCGGCTGAGGCCGCAAGGCGGCGGGCGATATCGGTGGCGGGACTATCCATGCGGGGCTCCTTCAGGCGGCTTTGCGTGCCGCGATCCGCTGAATCGGAAACCGGTCCAGCAGCTTGGCGAGCACATCCACCCCGACAGCCCCTGTCGGTATGTAGAGCTTGAGTTTCCACGAGACGATCTCGGAGATCAAGCCCATTGCCTTCAATCGCTCGACGCCAAGATCACTGAAACCGGTCAGTTCGATCCGCCAATCATTCATGGCGCGGACGCGGGCGAGCGTCTGATCTTCGGCCAGATGCAGTTTGGCATCTCCAGCACACAGCATCGCCCAAGCATCGGCGGGCACGACGGACGCCGTGTCCTGCTCAATCACCGTGGCGACCCAGGCGGGCGAAACCTTGCGGCCGATGACGCGCTCGCCAGCATCGGTTTGCAGGCGGTAGACGCGGGTCGATTCATTGGGGAGCTGCCGCCAGATCGGCAGCAGCAGGCCTGAAACCATGTGCAGGGTCGAGGTTTCAAACTCGGGCAAGTCGGCAAGTTCGGCCTGCCAGGCTTCGCTGAACCGCTCACGGTCCACCGGCTCCCAATGACTGGTCGCGAACACCTCGGCGAGGATATTGGTCGCCTCCAAAGGCCGGACGAGGCGGATGCGCGGGTGAATGCCCCCATCATCGTCGATCAGACTGCGCGCGCGCAATTTGACTGCCGCGCGCCCGGAGCGGGTGTTGATCACCAGTTCGGCGTCGCGATCCACCGCCATGGCAAGCGCCCGCTCGAGCACAACCGGCTCGATCCGGTCTTTGCGTTCGATGGTCAGGAGGTGGGTAACCGCACCGGTGCCGGGATGGGTGTAGATAGTCTTGCGGTCGGAGACCGAGAAGCTCTCGGCGCGCAGGGTTTCGAGGCCCATTTCATAGGTGCCGCTGGCGATTGCGCCTTCGACCCGGGCCGTCAGCAGGCCCTCGAAGGCCTCGAACAGGATGTTCTGCATGGAAATGGTGAGCGCCAGCATCCGGTTGAGGAAGGTCGTGATGGGCGGAAGCTCGTCCTTGAGCCCGCCGTCACTGTTGAGTAGCGACAGGCCGGTGGCTGTTTCGAATTGCCCGAGCGAACAGCCATCGATCTTGCCGCGCACCAACAGTTGGTAAAGCTGGCGCAGGGCATCGCGGGCATAGTAGGATTCCAGATTGTCGCTGGCGCTGAACATGTTCTGGCCGCCGGTTTGCCGCTGGCCGCGCGTGATCGCTCCAAGACTGTCGAGCCTTCGGGCGATCGTCGAGATGAAGCGCTTCTGCGCCTTCACGTCGGTCGATACTGGGCGAAACAGCGGTGGCTGCTTCTGGTTCGTGCGGTTGGTGCGGCCAAAGCCCTGGATGGCGGTGTCGGCCTTCCAGCCTGCTTCGAGCAGGTAGTGGACGCGGCGGCGCTGGTTCTTCACGCCCAAGTCGGCATGATAGGATCGCCCCGTGCCGCCAGCCTCGGAGAAGACGAGGATGTGCTTCTTGTCATCCATGAACGCATGGGTTTCAGCAATATTGGCTGAAGCAGGCCGGTTTTCGACGGCGAAGCGCACCGAACCATCGCTGCTAGCGCGGGGCACAATGCGACGGGAACGTCCGGTCACCTCGGCAACTGCATCGCTCCCGAAATGCTGGACAATCTGGTCAAGCGCGCCGGGCACAGGCGGCAAAGCGGCAAGCCGCTCGAACATCGCATCACGGGCACGGCAGGCTTCGCGGTTGAGGATAGGATTGCCGTCGGCATCAAAGGCAGGCCTCGAGGCGAGATTGCCCTCGCTGTCGGTGAAGGGCTCATAGAGCTGCACCGGAAAACTGTGCGCGAGATAGTCGAGCACATATTCACGCGGCGTGATGTCCACGGAAACGTCATCCCATTCGTCGGTCGGGATTTCGGCAAGACGGCGTTCCTGCAGGGCTTCGCCCGTCGATACGATCTGCACGACACAGGCGTGACCGGCCTCAAGATCGCGCTGCATCGCCTGAATGGTACTTGGCGTTTGCATTGCAGTGATCAGGTGATTGAAGAAACGCTGCTTGGCGCTCTCGAACGCTGATCGCGCCGCCGACCGGGCCTGTGCGTTCAATGTTCCATGGGATGCACTGGTAACGCCCGATGCTTCGAGCGCCGCATCGAGATGGGCGTGAATGACCTGAAATGCCCCGGCATAGGAATCGTAAATCCGCACTTGCTCAGGGGTCAGTTGGTGCTCGAGCAGGTCATATTCGACGCCGTCGAATGACAAGGAACGGGCGGCATAAAGGCCAAGGGCCTTCAGATCGCGGGCCAGCACCTCCATGGCTGCGACGCCGCCATCCTCGATTGCAGCTACGAAATCGGCACGTGAGGCAAATGGAAAGTCTTCGCCGCCCCACAGTCCGAGCCGCTGGGCATAGGCAAGATTCTGCACCGTCGTGGCACCGGTGGCCGAGACATAGACGATGCGGGCATTGGGCAGGGCATGTTGCAATCGCAGGCCCGCCCGGCCCTGCTGCGAGGCTGAAACATCGCCGCGCACGCCCTTTCCGCCTGCGGCATTGGCCATGGCGTGTGCCTCGTCAAAGATGATGACACCGTCAAAGTCACGGCCAAGCCATTCGACGATCTGCTGGACCCGGCTCGCCTTGCCGCCACGCTCCTGCGAACGCAGGGTCGCATAGGTCGTGAACAAGATGCCTTCCGCCAGCTTGATGGGCGTGCCCTGACGGTAGCGCGACAAGGGTGTCACCAGCAGTCGTTCCTGCCCCAAAGCCGACCAGTCGCGCTGAGCATCCTCAAGCAGGCGGTCCGATACCGAAACCCAGAGCGAACGGCGGCGGCCTTTTAGCCAGTTGTCGAGGATGATGCCTGCCACCTGACGGCCTTTGCCCGCACCCGTGCCGTCACCCAGAAACCAGCCCCGGCGAAAGCGGATGGCTGCGTCGTTTTCTTCAGCCGCCGCCGAGACGAGATCCCATGTCTCGTCAACGGTCCAGGCCCCTGCCAGATGCCCGGAATGGGCCTCGCCAGCGTAGATTACGGATTCCAGCTGCGCGTCGGACAACACGCCGTCAGCCAACAGGTGCTTGGGCAAGTGCGGAAAATAGGCGGGTTTCGGCGATGCCACCGAGGCCATTGACGCCGATTGAACCAGCGGCGTCGGGTGTGGCAATGCGCCGGGAATGATGACCGATTGAAGTCCATATCGTTCGTAGATGCTGTCACCGAGCTGCCCCTCGGGCGGAGCCCAGTCAGCAGTCGAATAGCTGAGTTCCGGCGCATCGGCATCGACCAAGGGATTGATCGGGGCAGTCCGAGCCACCGCACGGTTCACGGGCGACGGCGAAGAAGCGCAATGCAGTCCTGCACCGGGCATTGGGGCCATCGGTCCGCGCGGCGGCACCTGCGCTTCGACCCATTTGAGCAAGGTCGCGGTATCAGGAGCGGTTCCTGCGCTCGGAACGAAGGTCGTGGGATCGGAAGCGGGCAGCTTGTCGATCACCGTCAATCGGGTGTCGATCGTCGTGCCGTGCTTGCGATAAACCTTGCCGTCGATGGCGGCGGTGAAGACCACACGTCCGGTCCCCTGCAACCGGATGAAAGCATCGCGCCATGCTGGAGCATCAGGAGCACAGCCAGCGCCTGTAATGACCACCAGCCGGCCCCCATGCTCGAGCCGGGCCAGGGCGGAAGCGATGTGGCGAAGCGCGGCGTCCTTCATCGTCCGGTCGACATGCGCGACAGCCGAAAACGGCGGGTTCATCAGGATGACACTCGGGCGTGCCGAAATGGGCATGCGATCATCAATCGACGCGGCGTCATGTCTGCTGACAGCCACGCCCGAGAACAAGTGCGACAGCAGCGCTGCCCTGCCTTCAGCGAGTTCATTCAGCACAAGCTTAGCACCTGCCAGTTCGGCCTGGATCGCCAACATGCCTGTGCCAGCAGAAGGTTCGAGCACAGTTTCGCCCGCGCCAATCGAAGCAGCGACAACGGCCACGAACGATAGACCCGCAGGCGTCGAATATTGTTGCAAGGCCTGGCTGGTTTCAGAGCGCCGGGTGTGGGTCGGCAAGAGAGCCGAAACTCGTTCGATCAGCGCAAGGGAGCGAGATCGAGGGCCACCGCGTGACAAGATTGCCGGGCCAAAACGGCGCAGGAAAAGGATTTGTGCAACCTCACAGGCATCATAGGCACTCTTCCAATCCCATGCGCCTTCAGCATCGGTGCCGCCAAAGGCTGCCGTCATTGCCTCGCGCAAACAGGCGGATTCAACGGGCCGCCCGATTTCGAGCAGGGGTAGAAGCGAGGTTACTGCGGTCAGCAGCGCACGCGCACGCGCGTCAAATGCGCAATGCGTGGCGAGCGACGCAGCGCCAAGCGCTGCGTCCGTAAGGATGTGGGCCATTGGTGGGATCTCCGGGAGAGCAGAAAGGGCGGATCACGCCCGGACACTCTCTCTCAAACCCGGGCGGTTCGCCCGCTCCCGGCTAGCCTCTCACTCGATTACAGCCTGATGCATATTGGTCAGTTAATTGGAATGAGCCGATCCGCCATTACTCCGGGATGAGTTTTTTGATCTCAAGCTCAGCGGAAACAGGCATATTCTCGCGCTCAAGCCTGCGAACCTCAGCCACAATCTTCTTGGCGCGCTCAACCTTGTCTTTTCGCCATTGCGTATCGGTTGGCGTTGCCAATTTTTCGAATGTTTCAAGCAGGTAGTCACGCTGGGTGCTGATGTAGAAATATGATTGATCGACAATCCATTTTTCCAGCGAGTATGAATCAAAGACATAGCCGTTCTGGGCATTCCAAAACTTCACGAGCCTGATGGTCGGCTTGATGAGGTGGTGATTAGCAGTGTTCTTTTCGGTCAGCTTGCCATTGAAATCATTAGGGTTTGTATTTTGCCACGCGCTTGTTCCATCTGGAATCTGGTAGCCTCCCCACATGTTGGCAAGTGCGGGCACAAGGTCAAATTTGATGTGGTTGAGTTCCAGCACGATGGTCGGTGAGGACTGCTTGATGTCTGACGATGAGTAATAGGCATCGACGAAGGCCCGAAGGCGGTTGAGGTAGGTTTGAGGGGTATATCCCCCTTCGGCAAACACCACCATGTAATCAATATCGGAATGACCATCCATGCTGCGAGGCAAAATCGTACCGCGCGTAGAAGAACCAAAACGAAAATGGCTGTTTAGTTTGGAACTAAAATATGAATTGAGGCGCGTTTGCAAGGTAGCAACCGAACGGTTTATTGAATCCTGTTCGCCGGTTGAAAGGATTGCGTTGCTGGCACGATTGGTGAGGTAACTGTTGACTGTCATAGGATTATTTATCGACTGCATGAGTGGATTCGCCAGCATCGATCCCGTCTCGGGCGACCTTGAAATCCTTGGTTGAAAACTGTGGACTGGCTTGGTTCAATTCGTTTCTGCGCTTGGTGAACTCATCCAAGCCGTCAATCGCCGACTGGTCGTCACAGACGTTTTCAAGCCGAATCTGCCGGAATACGCGCGCATCATTTCTGAGCGAGAGATATTGATCGCCGGAACTCTTGTGCGATGCGGCACGTTCAAACGGCTTCAAGAATGTCGATAGTGCGGTCAAGACGGCAACCACCGATGCAATCGCGCCACCGATTTCGGGGTAGTCCTTAAAAAAGGCCAAGCCCGCGATGCTACTTAAAATGACCGACGGGATTCCCAGCCAATAATGAAACCGGCTCCACCGCTCGTGAGCGTTGAAGTGAGATTTGCCGGAATGGATGCAATCCTCTTCGATCCGCTCAAGTTCGAGGCGGATTGCATCCTTCGGGGTGGGCACGGGGGTTGGGTTAGACATGCGATAATTGTATCACGAATTGGGGCTGTCGCGCCCATCGGGTTCTTTGGCGACGCCCTTGAACGGCGATCCGCCATTCTTGACGCTCATAAACTCGCCAGTGCGCTCGTTGCGCTTCTGGTAGTTGCCATCGGGGCGCTCAAATTGGGTACGGGCTGTAACTGCGCCGCGACGAAAGTTGTTGCCGGTATTCTTGGCCATAAATGCTCCTGTGATCTTAGTTGAACGTGTAACGCTTCCAAGGGATGGCGTTGGTCGGCACCCCAGAAAGAAAATTGGCAATGTCGCGGCGACCGAAATATGTCGGCACCCCGCGAGAATCCTGAGACATCAGGACAATCGGCATTCCCGGAAAGCAGCGACTAAAACTCTGCATTGCCGACGACGCTTCATGCCGATTGTCAGTGACATGACGCTTGACCACCACGACCGCGAAGGTCTGGCCTTGTTCCTTAATGACAGCACCTTCGAGCTGCATGGCAGTTCCTTTCTGCTTGGACTCGAGCACGATGCCCTTGCCTCGATTCGCTATATGACGGGATTTGGAAATAGCGTCAATGCAAACATATTCTATGTCAATCACACAAACATATGTTTGTGTGATTGACATAGCTGGCGTATTGGTTCAAAGGCACGGCCATGAACGAGTGGTCAATCTATTCGGCGTTGGGGGAAGCTGTGGCGATAAGGCGAAAAGCCATTGGCCTCACACAAGCACAAGTTGCTGTGAAGGTGGGCATTTCCCGCGCCTCAATCGCTAATATTGAGTCCGGTCGACAGAAGGTTTTGCTGCATCAAGTGTATCTGTTTGCGGAAGCCCTGAAGCTGCCGTCGATCATGCAACTTTTGCCCAAGTCGCTAGTGCGTGGCGAAAACGATATGGTTGTCCCCATTTCGCGCAGTGACATTTCAGAGCGTCAAAAAGCTCAGGTGAGCGATGCGCTGATGGGCATGTTTGGCAACGGCACAACGCTTGCTGCTTCGGACGATTCCTAGTGACCAGCCCAGCTCAAATTGCTCGTGACCACGCGCAGCGTATCCTGACAGAATACGCTGTGACGGCGCTACCGGTGCCAGTCGAGAAAATTGCAAAAAGTCTCGGCATAGCCGTGCGCTTTTCGCCGCTCGATCAGGAGCTTTCGGGCATGGCGCTCATCAAAGACGGCGTGTCAGTGATCGGGGTCAATGCGCTCCACCATCCCAATCGCCAACGGTTCACCATCGCCCATGAACTGGGGCACCACATCATGCACCGCGAACTGATTGATGGCACGGTGCATGTAGACAAAGGCTTTACGCTCTGGCGCGGCGAGTTGGCGACTCAAGGGACTGACCGGGTTGAGGTACAGGCTAATGCGTTTGCCTCGGAACTCCTGATGCCAAAGCAATTTATCAGTCAAATCGAAGGAATTGAAAGCCTAGATATTGACGATGAGGTTGGTATGAAGGCGCTCGCCAAGCGTTTTCGGGTGAGCGTGACAGCGTTGCAAAATAGACTCTCCTCATACATCTAGCTGACTGCGGAGCGGCGCATGGGGTTTGTCTTTTACGATACCGAGACGACTGGCATTGACACCTCCTTCGATCAGATTTTGCAATTTGCGGCAATCAGGACCGACGAAGACCTGAACATCCTGGAACGCTTTGAGGTACGTTCTCGGCTCCTGCCGTTCATTGTTCCAGCTCCAGGCGCACTTCGTGTCACCAAAATGACCATCGATCGGCTGCACGATCCCGCCACGCCATCGCACTACGAGATGGTCAGAGCCGTTCGCAGCAAGCTGGCCGAATGGTCGCCGGCCATTTTTCTTGGCTACAACAGTCTGCGGTTTGACGAAGAGCTCATGCGCCAAGCCTTCTACCAAACTCTGCACAATCCATATCTGACCAATCGCGACGGTAATTGCCGGGGTGACGTGTTGCCCCTCGTTCAAGCCTGTACTGAATTTGAACCAGATTGTGTGACCGTTCCCTATGGTGGCAACGGCAAGCCAGTTTTCAAGCTCGACCAACTCGCACCCGCTAACGGCTTTGCTCATGACAATGCCCATGATGCATTGTCGGATGTAGAGGCTACGATTCACATGTGCCGCCTTGTTCGGGACGGCGCTGGCGATCTGTGGAATCGTTTTTTGCGGTTCACGCAAAGAGCCGCGGCCGCCGAGTTTTTGGATGAAGATGAGCCATTCCTCCTGACGGAATTCTACTTCAACCGTCCCAAGCATATGCCGGTATTGCGGATTGGTCAGGACAGGGAACAGTCCAATGTTTCGGTCTGTTTCGACCTGGCACACGATCTCGATAAGTTTCGCAATCTGACCGATGCTCAGTTGCAAAGTCTCGTAGTCAGCTCACCAAAGCCGCTTCGCAAAATCAAAGCCAACGCCGCGCCGACCATGACGCCGCTAGAGGATGTGCCCGACCACCTATTCGGTGATCTGACGCAGGATTACATTGCGGTTCGGGCTAGTGATCTTCGCAGCGACGACGCACTCAAAACCCGTTTGCTGGCCGCGTATGAGGCTACCAAAACTGTGTATGGGCCCAACGAACACGTTGAAAAGCAAATCTATGAGGGGTTTGCAGGAAATGCTGATGAGCAGCTGATGACGCAATTTCATGCGATGCCGTGGGAACACCGCCATACGCTGGCCAGTCAATTTCAAAATCCCAAGTTTGGCTTCTTGGCCAAGCGTCTCATTTTTGCCCACGATCCAAACTGTTTGCCGCTCGTCTGCCAACAAGAAATCTCTGCGCATATCTATTCGCGGATCGCCGCTCCGGATGACAGCGGGGTCAAGTGGACGACATTGACGAAAGCCCGGTCAGAATGTGAAAAGCTCATGGCAAGCGCAGCGGCCGCAGATCTTTCGCTGCTTCAAGGTTACCATGATTATCTGACCGCTAAAGTGGCTGCTTTGGCATAGTTTTTTCCGAGTAAGCGCGGCCAGGAATGGTGTCTGAAGATTGTGTCACTCTGACATTCCAGCCAATCGACAACCCGATAGGATGCTGGAGGACCGTACCATCTCAGGGTGCGCCGAAGGATTGATAACGAACCCGTGCCGTCCAGCAGCATACTCCCCAACCGACACCAGAAATCGTCGCGTTTCGTCGCTATTCCGATCCCCTCCGACGGTGGCCAGCGCCTCTACCATGCCAGGATGATCGGATGATCGAACGGCAGAAATCACCACCCAGTCCTTTTCGTGGCGGCGGGCAAACTGCTGGCGGTCGCGAGTGAATGATTCCGCCGCTGACAACGTGCGGCCATGGACGGCCTCCCAAGCATCGGGATACCAATCGCGCATCGCTCTGTCTGCCATTGCCTGTTCGCGGTAGGTGAACAGGTCCGGGTAACCTGCGGCGACGAGCGCCCATTCGGCGTCTTCTTCATACCAGCCGCCAGATAGTCGCAACGCGGGATCCATCCCCGCATTGCGTGCCCGGTCGAGCTTGAAGCCGCCATGGCCGGCAGTGGAATGAAAGACGATCCCCTCCGCGTAGATGGTCGCCGATTGAGACATGCCTCAAGGCGTGGAAACGCGCAGGATCGTATCGACGCGACCGAGCGCGTTGCGTTGGCGGACATGCAGCGCGATGTCGGCAATATAGGCGCGGAAGGAAACTTCATCAGCCACGGCACCTTCGGCGCAATAGACATCTGACCGGGACCATTCGCCAATCGGCCGGTTGAGCTTCCAGCCGGACACGATCGAGAAGCCTTCCTTGAGCGGAATGGCGATATAGGCGAGCCCATCGACCCGTGCGGCCATAAGGCCGTCGCTCGTCGTGCCATATTCGACACTGATGTCGTTCATGCCGCCCTCCTGAGTTCAGAGGGCAAAACTGCCAGATCAGCGTCGGTCACGATCTCGGCGCGCATCCCGGAATAGGGATTGTCGCGCATCCATGCTTCTGCCGATGTCATGTCGGCCGCGAGGTGGCGCAATTCGTCCTTATCCCGAAACGTGGTCAAGACACGCACTTGCCCAGGTTTCGGCACGTCGATGATCTCGAAATTGAGCGGGCTTTCGACGCTGTAGGCGCGGCGCACGGTCATGACGATGACGCCCTGAGTGCCGTAGGTCGCCAGATGGAGCATGAAATGCGCCGGCGAACGGTAGTTGTCGGTAACCTGGCCGGGGTAGCGCTCAACGAGGCGGCCGGTGCCATTGTCGTTGTTCCAAGCGGCAAGTTTGCGGCGGAAACGCTCGGGCGGGCGCGGCTCGCCGTTAGAATAACGGATGAGGCTGCCCAAGTGGGCGGTGTCGTAGAGGTATTGCGCTGACATTTTCAGGTCTCCTTGAAACGCGAAAACCCGGCGCAATGGCCGGGCTTCGTGGGATGATTGGACGGGAAATTTCAGGTGGAGGGCGGTGGCTCGCCCAAACGCCCGAGCACCTCTTCGATGTAGGACGCGGTGGACATCGAATGGACCTCGTCAGCCGTTATGACGGTCGCCATCCCGCCAAAGCCGTCGGGCCGCATCTTCGTGCAAGTCCACGCTGCGATGATCTGCACATGGTCAAGGTCAGGCGATCGCCGCACAATGTCCTGGAAGATCAGGTCATAGCCGATCATCGAGAAATCGAGCTCGAACTCGTCTTCGCCAAGATCACCCTTGGCGATTTCCGCGCGCACCACGTCAGCGATGCGACTGACCATGCCATTATCCTGACCGAGTAATTCGACCAGCTCAGCGGTCGCGATCCAAGCCGTGTCGGCGACATTATCGCTGGCGAAAAAGTAGACCGCTTGGTCATTGCCTTCATGCTCGAACATTTCGCACAGCAAACGGCGTTCGAGCGGGGTCATTGCCGCGACTGGTATGTCGGGTTGCACGACCGTTGGTGAATGATAGTCAGCCATGGCGTCCTCCCCAGCAGGGCACGGGAGCACTGGTTTTCGGCATGTGAGGTCTCCTCAAAAAGAGGCGGCCCGGCGTGGTGGCCGGGCCTGAGTGAGATAAAAACAATCGGGATGTTGAACCCGCGCGGTTCGGATCATTCGGCGGCGATCGCGTAAGCCGCCTCGTCATCATCAAGGAACGCGGGTAGCTCGAGCCCTTCACGATCAACGTCAGGCGTAACGCCATGACCACCGTCGGCGTCGGGTGTCCGCAGCGGCTCTGGAAGCCAGTGGGCATCTTCCAGCAGCCGTTCCGCCTCGCGGGCCATGTCGCCTTTTTTCAGGTGATCGATCATGCCAGCGAACTGCTCTCCGCGCGCTTCGGTCACATCGGCAAGGATGCGCGGTTTGGTCACGCTGCGGAAATAACCATCGACTGTGGGCTTCCAGCCTGCCGCCACGATATCAAGACCAACGGCATGCGCCAGGACATGGCTGTGAGCGATGCGGCGTGCAACGCTGTGCGTCGACACCCGGCCATTGTCGTATTTGGGGACGATCTCGGCCTGCGCGTTCACCGCCAGCGATGTGCAATGGGCAAACAGACTGGCCTGCTGATCGGCGTCGAAGGTCAGAAGCGCGTCCCAAAGTTCCTTGTCGGACTCCGGCAGTCGATCCTCCCAGCGCTTCATGCGCTCGGCGATGGCCCGCGCGGGAACACTGTCGCGCAGACCTGCAGGGGGATTGGCAAAGGACACCCGGTTGAGCGACAGTTGCAGACAGCTCTCGCGGCTGTAGCTGTAGAAGGTGTCGAGCACGAGCGCGTGCAACACCGTCGCGAAGGCTGTGGCGGGACTTTGGGCAAAGGCATCCTGCAACGCGAGCGTGCGCCAGGCGGTCAGGTCGGCAACCAAGCGGTCGGGCAACGGCTTGAGGATGTCATCGTCGGAATCTTCTTCATCAGTTCCGGTAGGTGCCGAACCGCTGGCGCTCGGTGCGGTCCCGCTGTGGTTTGCGCCAGGCATTGGCTCGCCCGAAACGGGATCGACCCCGGAGCCATCGTCTTCGCCGCTCACTTCCGCCACCGGTTCGTCTTCGGCTCGGACATAGCCACGCTCAATGCAAAGCGAACCATCCGCCTCGATCGTCACAAAGGCACCGGCGATTGCCATTTCGGCAGGATCGAAAATCATGGGCCGGTCGACCAGCTGGCCGATTTCCGTTTCAAGCCTTTCGATCCGCGCATAGACGTCCTGCGGCACGTTGGGGTCGTCGGCCCATTCGGTCTCGATCTGCTCGATTTCAGCCTGAAGCGCCGTGAGTCTTGCCTGCTCAGCCTCAGTCATGGGTAATTCTGCGCCAACGATCTCACGGTGTCCGTTGGTAGCATTCCATGGCAGGTCGACGGCAGTCGCCACCCATTTCCAGCCTTCAGTGCCAATGCGGTTGCCCTCGTCGGCAAGTTTCGCGTCAACCAAGCGGTCGAGCAATGCGGGATCGGTGAGCCAGCCACCGTCATCGTCCTCGAACAGGTCGCGCATCACGCCGCCGCCTGCTGCGACATAGGCATCGACGGACACGAACCGCACCCGCTTGTCGGCAACCCGGACGCTGTTTTCGGTCAGGCGATGGCGGATATAAGCGGCGGACTTGTTGAAGCTGTGGGTCAGCATTTCCCACACCTGCTCCTGGCGCTCATGATCTTCGGACACGGTGAACGCCATCAACTGGTCCAGCGACATGCCGTCCTCGGCGTAAATGTCGTGGAGTTTGGGCGAGACCGACGCCAGTTTGAGACGCTGGCGGACGACGGCGGGCGTGGTCATGAAATGCGCGGCGATGTCTTCGGCGGCGCTACCCTTGTCGACCATGGCTTGCATGGCCCGGAACTGGTCGAGCGGATGCAACTGCTCCCGGTGCGCGTTTTCGGCATAGCTGTCTTCTTCCGCCGAGACGTCATTGTCCGCTGCCTTGACGATGCAGGGAATCGGCGCGGTGCGCGCCAAGCGCTTCTGTTTCACCAAATGCTCAAGGGCACGGTAGCGTCGGCCACCGGCCGGAACTTCGAAGATGCCGGTCTCCTGACCTTCGGCATCAAGCACCGGGCGCACGTTGAGGCTCTGAAGCAAAGTTCGGCGCGCGATATCCTCAGCAAGTTCGGGGATCGACACGCCGGCCTTCGCGCGGCGGACATTGGATTGTGACAGGATCAGATGGTCGAAGGGAATGTCACGCGACGGGCTGAGGGTGATTTTTGCAGGCTGTTTGGTCATTGCAGGTCTCCATGACGGGCCGCCGCGAGACACTTTCTCGGCTTCCAAGCCCGTCACGAAGGCCCTGGCCTTCCTCTTCCTCTAGGGCCGCCACAGGCGGACCAACCCGCGATCTGGCAGGCCGCCAGGCTACCAGATTTCAGCCATCCCCTTCTGGCATGGCGCGTTCCCTCAGCAGCTTTTCAGCGCTGAGGATCGAGCCCGTCTGACGGGCTGACGCGACGTAGGCCGATATGGGCAACGCAGTTTCGAAGAGGATATCCCGTTCGATACCAAGGCCGAACGGCAGGCGCAGCGACTGCAATTCCCGCAATGAGAAGCTGCCGAGTTCGGGGCAGCCAAGGCCGAGATCGGCAAGGCCGAACAGGATGCCGTCCTCGTCGAGTTCGGTGGCAAGCCAAGTGGCCGTGCCAAGCGGATTGAAGAACCGGGCAACGGGAACGGGATCAGGCTCCTGTTTGCCCTGTGCCTGCGCATTGCGGCGCGCGTGCATGTTCGCGAGCAATGCCGCGCGGATTTCGGGGGTGAGCAGGTTCATGCCGCCAACTTCCCTTCTAGCTCGAAGCCGTCGGCTTCGTCCTCACCAGCGACGTCAAGGCCAGTCGATGCGGTGTCACGACAGGCGAGGATATAATCTGCCGCCTTGGAGGCAGCGCTGGCGGCGCGCAGGATGGCGCGATTGTCTTCCCGGATAATCTGGAGCCACGAGCCGATGTAATCAGCATGGCGAACGCTTGGCACAATCCCGAGCGCGGCGCAGATGAAGGCTCCGGCCATTTCCGCGACCAATTCTTCGCGGCCATAGTCCTTGGAGCCGAAGCTGCCGGTCTGATCGCGGCCAAGCCGGGTGGCATGGCCAGTCCAATGGCCCAGCTCGTGAAAAGCCGTGCGATGCCAGTTGATCGGCTCATGGAAATCGTCGGGCCGTGGCACCGCGACATAGTCATGCCCCGGGCTGTAATAAGCGGACGGGCCACCGATGCGAAAATCGGCGCCCGTCGCGGCGATCAGTTCCTCGGCGTGCGGCAGGATCAGGCCATCCGGGATGGGCGGCGGCGGGAGACAGATATGTTCGGGCAGATCGTCACACTGGTCGACCGAGAACACCGTGAAATGCTTGAGGAACGGAATCCCGCCGCTGGTTGCGGTGCCTTCGGTATCCGCTCGGCGACGTTCGCTGCTGGGCACAAAGCGGCGGGTGTAGATGATACCGACACCGCGTTCGCCGCGACGCACCGAGCCGCCCAAGGCCGCAGCCTGTCGGAACGTCAGGAACGCATGGTTTGAGAAGCCTCGGGAGACGACGGCATGCCAGAGGGTAAGCACATTGATGCCACTGTATCGACGGGAACTGACAGCATTGTGCGGCATGCCGATGCCGGCATTGGCCGTTCCCCAGGGCTGAACCCATGGGACGCGCCCAGCCTCGAGATCAGCGATGATCCGGTCGGTGATTTGCTGGTAAAGATTGACTCGCTCAGGGTTTGAGCGCGCAGCATGTCGTTGCGCCATGGCAGGTCTCCGCGACGGACCCGCAGCGAGCCTCTCTCGCCGCTCTCAGCCCGTCACGGGACAATCCCGCCCTCTTCCTCTCGCGGGGCGTTGCGGGGCGGCAGTCCCGCACGAAGGGGTCTGATGAGACCGGGCGGGCTCAGCAGCAGGGGAAGGCTTTCCCCTCATGCTCTGGACCGATTTTATCGAGACATTTTAGGGTGGTTCGTGCCATGCTGGAGACGGGAGGCCTTCGATTGACCGAATTCACCTTTGTACATGCCGCTGATCTTCACCTCGACAGTCCATTGCTTGGATTGGCGGGTAAAGAGATCAAGCTGGCCCGGCGTCGATGTGAGGGCCGGTAGCGCAAATCCAGTCGCAAGCTTTTCGAGATGTGGGTTCAACTGAATATACAGCGCGTCATTTTCATCATCGATGGCGTCGGTGACGTCGACGATCGCCCAGCGGCCATGAGCGGCGACCATCAGCTTTTTATTCCATAATCCGACGAATGATGCCTGGCGCCACGCATTGCTGAGTTCCGAAAAAAGGCCGCGATGCGCCTGGAGCTCAAGGTGAAAGCGCGACTTCAAAGTCATCGCAACAAAAATAATCAGCACCGTTTGCCATGTAAATTTTGCTGATGAACCTTTGCCAGCAGGCGGCACGTCAGCCGGCACCAATGCACGCCGGTTTGTCCATTCGCGGAGTTGTGTGGTGGAAAGGCCCGTCAGTGAGGAAACCAAAGCTGTCGTCGCGTAGCGCATCAGTCGATCACCTTAAGGAATGGGGCGGATAGAAAAATTGCCGGAACGGGTATCATACCCATTCCGGGGGGCAAAGTCGATGGCTGAATAATACGTCCACATTGCCGCGACTTCGCGTTCGCCGGTGGCGAAGCGGAAGCAAGCGTGGGCATCCTCGCAGATTATGGATAGCCACGAGCCGATATAGTCGGCGTGGCGAACGCGGGGTACGATGCTAAGCGCAGCGCAGGAGAAGGCCCCCGCCATTTCGGTGTACAGCTCCTCGCTCCCATAGTCTTTCGAACCGACGCGCCCGGCCTGGTCTCGGTTCAGCCAACTGCCACGGCTCGTCCAATGCCCAAGCTCATGGAAGGCCGTTCGACGCCAGTTGACGGGATCGTGGACATCATCGGGCTGGGGAACGCGAAGAAATTGTAGTAAGCTGACGCCACTCGATCCGAAAATTGGTGTCCTTTGCCGCAATGAACTCCTTTGCCTGTGGGAGGAACAGCCCATCCGGAATTTGGGGCGGTGGCCGGCAGGTGTCTTCCGGCAAGTCGTCACACTGATCGACCGAATACACGGTGAGATGCTTGAGGAAAGGAATCCCGCCGCCTTACGTTCTTCCTTGACTGTCGACGCCGCGTTCGCCGCGTCGAACGGTGGCCCCAAGTGTCGCTGCCTCCCGAAAAGTCAAAAAGATATGGCTTGCGAAACCGCATGAGACGAGGGCGCGCCAGAGCGCGAGAATATTGATGCCGCTATACCGGCGGGTGCTGACCGCATTGCGCGGCATGCTGATACCAGCATTGACCGCGCCCATGGTTGAACCCAGGGCGCGTGCCCGCCTTCCAGTTCGGCGATAATGCGATCAGTAATCTGTTGATAGAAATTCGCCCGCTCAGAAGGTGCGTGGAACGCGTGTTGTTGCGCCATGGCTTCTGCGCGACGGACCGGCAGCGAGCCGCTCTCGCCACTCTCATCTCGTTACGGAACCTTCCCGTTCTCTTCCTTTCGCGGGGCGCCAGTCCCGCTAGATGAGGTCTGATGAGACCGAATGGGATCAACAGCCATGGAAAGTCAATCCGTGCGGCAAATCAAGATTTCCCTGCGATTTTTGTACATTTTGTTGATATCGATCGCCAATCAACGAATTGCTGGGCCGCACTACGCTCCTACGGCATATCGATTCAATTCAAGTTTCATTGATCCGGATAACACCTGCTGACCATTTTGGATCATCGCCATCGCCGGACGAAGCTCACTGCCCAGTCCCAGCTGGAGTCAGCAAGTGCATCAAGATCGCCCAGCGGATCTCCGGGCACAATTGATCTGTGACTGGCCAATCATATTTTCGCCTCCCAGCCAGCTCGATTTTCAGTACCACCACCTCTTAGTTGCGTTCCTTGGACGCCCATGTCGTCGAGACTAGGAGTATACGGATATTGGGCATAATCTACGCGGTTCGCGCCGACGCATAGCGATTTGAATTTAAGCGAATCAGTGCAGCAGCGGTGAACAGAGCAAAAGGTATGGCATAGATATGCTCGGCGGGGATGCGTTTTCCCCAAGCGATAAAAAATACAGCAAAAATGACCCATATCGCTATAGTATGAATCCGCTTCCACAGGGAGAAGGTCAATTTTCGGACTGCGGCGTCATTTGACGTAGCGACTAGTGCAACTATGGCAATATATCCAAAGGCACCCGGCATATTGGCTGCCACGGATCGGCCGTGCCAAAAAAGCTCGGGAGCCAATTTCCAGTAGCTATAGATCGCGATCGCGTGGACCGTGTGGGAAAAAGCAAATGCCAGCCCCAATTGCCGACGGTTGCGCAGCGCCCACGTTGAAAAGGCGTTCGGGAACAGGCGGTCGATTGCAGAAGCCGTAAATACGATCAGGAAAAGTCCCGCAGAAGTGCGGGCTGTCGTGCGAATGAGCAGGCGCAATTGTTCGATGAAATCGCCATTGCGCAGCAGAATCCCTGCACTCATCAAAGCAATCAGCGCAGCCAATGCCCAGAAGTTCCGCCATGCTCCTGCGGGTTTGCGAATGTGGGGCATCGCTTCCACGTTGGATCCAATCGCTGTCATATCAACTCCATATTGTGTCTAGCCGCCCAAGCGCGCAGACGCGCGGTAACTTCGGCCTTCGGCTTTCGATTGCGCCAGTCGATTGAAATAGTAGGACAAAGCCCTTGCGGATCTCCGACAGTTACGTCGAAATCTTCGTCTCCGAATATGGCGTTCGCCTCGAGTCGAAGTTGTCTTTCTATCGCGTCAGCCCGGAGCTGTTTCCGGTCAATCTTGCCAACAGCCGTGACTGGGAGGCTCGATACCCAATAGATGTCTCGGGGCCATGCCGCACGGTCCGCAATGGCTTCGCATATTTCAGAGAGCAGGTCCGTGCTTTCACGAACGCCTTCTCCGGATGGCACCGCAAACAATATGGGAAGCTCGCCGGCGTAAGAGTCAGGTTGGCCTATTGCTGCTGCAACCGCCACCTTGCCCGTGCCAATTGCAGCATCCTCGATAATCGCCGGATCGATATTGTGACCAGACCGGATGATCATATCGCTGAGTCGACCGGTCACAATCAGACCTTCAGTGGTTACTCGACCGCGGTCTCCCGTCGCCATCCATCCGCCGATGAACGCATCTGCCCGGGACGGGGAAAGTGTCGGGCCGGAAATCCATATTTCGCCCTCCTGCCCGAAAGGCTGTTTCACACCTGTCGAATCCCTGATCTCAATCGCAATTCCGTCGCCTGGTGGCCCGATAATGCCAATTGGACTAGGCATATCTGATCGTCCCACTGCCAGTACGCCGCAGCATTCAGTCATGCCATAAATGATATGAAGAGGCCTACCAGTGAGGTCGGCAAAGCGCACTTGCAGCGAAGCACTGCATGGAGCTCCTCCGGCATACCCGCAGCGTAGTTTGGAAATGTCAGCCGTAACTGGTTGTTCCAACACTGTCGCCACCGCAGTCGGAACACCGCCAGCAATCGTCACCTCGTATTTTGAAACGATGTCCCAATAGAAATCGATGACAGCTGGGTTTCGAAAGCCATGTGATGACAAATTCACGACGCAGCCACCACTCACCCAGAGCGCACGTGAGGAGCATATTGCGCCAGCTACATGAAACAGCGGAAGGCCGTTAGCCAACCGATCATTCTCTCCTAGGTTGGCCGCCGCTGCGAAGGCCATGGCGGCGATTTTTTGCTGCTCATGGCTATGCCTAACAAGTTTCGGTGCCCCAGTCGTGCCTCCTGTGTGAAACCAAGCGGCGGTATCACTGGGGTCGATCGCGAGACGCGCAAGCGGCGTCGTGTTGGTTGTCAGCACATCCGCAGCCTCAGGCCATGGTGACGTGCCTATTTCGAGTACTGTCAGCTTGCGCCTGCTCTCACAAAGTGATGCTACCGCATGCCCTAACAGATTTAGCTTTTCGTCATCTTGGGGTGTGGGAACAACAAGGATATCTGCACCGGCTGCACACAACAGCTGAGCAAGATATTCTACCGATTGCAGTGGGTTTAGCGATAGACTGGATGATACGACACCAGAAGCAAGCATCAGCACATAATGAGCAGGTGTATTGGTGAGCAGTAAAGCGATTGCGCCATCTTGTCGTGCACCGACGGCGGCAAGCCGATTCGCCCAATGCTGCGTTGCGCGCAGCAGGTCCGTATAGCTCAGTTCGAGAGCGTCATGGTCGTTGCCGTCCAGTCGGGGCTCGACATGGATGAGTGCTGCCGCGTCCGGTCGCCTGACTGCATGCTGGGCCAATGCTTCCAGCACGGAACCAGCCACCAGAGGTTGACTTTGGAAGGCGTCTCTCATCTCTTTATCACCGGGCCATATCGGCTCGAGGCGAAATATGGGCAGCGATCGCGGAGAACGCAGGTCGGTCGGATGCATGGGTGAAGCCTGTGTCCCCGACCGGGTGCGAGGAAAATTTCACGATTACTACTTGCTGGGCCGGATTTACGTAGAGGTGCTGGCCAAACAAGCCCTTGGCTTCAATTACTCCGTCAACGTCGTTCGGAATCCACCACTGGTTACGGTAACCATAGCCAGGGCGAGCAGCCGCAGATGCAGATGCGGCGAAGATTGCACGATCAACGCCTTCACGAAGTTGGGCAGTGAGGCCACTTGGGAAGACCCGCCGTCGACCGATCCTTCCATCATTGGCCAAGGCAACCCCAAGGCGCGCCATATCGCGCAAAGTTGCATTCATCCCAACGCTTGCGATGTCCATACCCGCCGGGTCGATCAAATAGTAGCCATCAGATTCAGTGCCCAGAGGGCGCCAGAGCCTATCGGAAACCAAGGCAGAAATTTGCTGCCCGGTGGTCCGAGCCAGCACCCAGCCTAGTACCTCACTATCGACCGATCTATATGCGAAACTGCTTCCGCCGCCGGTGCCGGGTCGCACCGTTGGCAAATAGTCAGACAACGTCGTTGAAACATTCAATGAAGCTGGCACGTCGATTAGACCAGTTGAAAAAAGATACCGGTACAGGTCGGACCGGCGATCCGCGAAATTTTCCCGATAGTCCACGCCTGACTGCATATCGAGCAATTGCTGAACACTGACTTGGGACCAAGCTGTGGACGCCAACTCTGGCACCAAAACGCCAACTTTGGCGGCCGGATCTAGTCGACCCGACGAAATTTCAATTTGCGCCAAAATTCCCACGACCGACTTGCTCATTGACCACAAGGCATGCGGTTGGCGCGCCGACATTCCCGGTGCATAGTACTCATAGACAATCCTGCCATTACGTAGGACGATCAGGGCATCGGTGTAGGTAGCGTCACGCCAAGAATCGAACGTTAGAGTGGCACCGGCAGCGTTCGTAAAAGAGAGCCCTTCCAGTGACGATCGATCTACTGGCAGCTCGCTCTGAAAACTAGGCGCCTCTACATTGTGGGTGGGATACAACGCCCGCATATTTCTAAATGCCCAGCGGGCATTGGGATATTGAAGTATATTTGAACGCGTTACACGAGCATTCGGAGGAGCAGGGCTTCCAACCATAATTCCCAGCTGGACTGGATCGGTGGCGCTAGGTGGCGGCAACGTCTGCGCCGATGCATTTGCGCCGAGCGCCAAGGCAGCACCAGCAAGCAGTTCAGCGAATCGCATCAGAATCTCCATAAATTAACGCCGTTAATCTTTGGGGTAGATTCGTTGCGGCACCTAGTCAACCGGTAAAATGACAAATCAGTGAGCTGTAAGGGGGGGCAGCAGCCGACGCATCATCGTTTCATGTAGAGAAACGAGATCCTGCTGGCTGGCTATCAGGCCAGTCAAATAGTTCATCACCAAACCATGTGCTCCCGACCACAGAATCACGGCTAGGGATTCGGATTCACCAGTAACCAGTCCATCTTCGACCATTTCGGCAACATAGGAATTCATGATGTCCCGTGCCCGCGCAGTCTCAAAGGCGAGTTCGCGAAAACGGCCGTGCTCGGGCTGCTGAACATCGAAGATCAGTCGGTAGAGCTCAGGATTGGTCAAAGCGAAATCCAAATAGGCCTTGCCAATTGCCCGGGCGGCAAATCGTGATCGCAACGTACCGCGGGCAGTTTTAAGCGCAGTTACAAACCTCTCAACGGCCGCAGCACGAATCACCGAGAGCATCTCTTCTTTATCCTCAAAGTAGCGATACGCGGTTGCCTGGCTTACCTCCATGCGACGCGCTACCTTGCGCATCGAAATGCCATCGAAGCCCTCATCCAAATATGCCTGAAGCGCGATTTGTCCAAATGTTTCGCGAAATTTTCGAATTTCGTCCGTGGTCAGAACAGCTCTCATCGGACCAACTAATGTACTGCCGGGCCATTGCGCAACTGTGTTTGCCGGCGGGTGCGCCGATTGCGCTTAGCATAGGGCACTTGCATGGCCAACCCACAGCAAGCGAGGCAAGAAAAAGGGGCACTAGCACCGTCCATTCGATATTGCTCAAATTGCTTTGCAAAGGCGATCTCGCGGGAGCATGACATGAGCGCGTGGCGCCGCCCTAGAGTGTTGGGTGCCTTCGGTTCGTACCACTGCCGTTAGATCAATGATCAAGGCCAGTGTCAGGTAAGCACGCCGACAGTAGAAAACTTGATAACGGGTTAAATGCCAGCATGGTAACAGAGATGTTTCATTTAATCAAAGCAGCGAATAGAGGACATATATGCCATACATCAATGTAAAAATTACGCGCGAAGGGGTAACTGACGAGCAAAAGGCGCAGCTAATCCAGGGCATCACCGACCTTGTCGTGTCAATTCTCAACAAAAATCCGTCAACTACTTTTGTAGTTATCGAGGAGATTGCGATGGAAAATTGGGGAATTGGCGGCTTGCCGGTCGAGGAATACAGGTCTCTATCCAAAGCGTCATCATGAGCCAAGGCACACCGTTCCAATCTACGCTTATGTCCCTACTTGATATCTCTGCCCCGATAATTTCTGCGCCGATGGCATTCGTTGCAGGTGGAGCGCTAGCGGCGGCGGTCAGCGAGGCTGGCGGGCTCGGTTTGTTGGGCGGTGGCTACGGCGACCGCGCCTGGCTTGATCGCGAGTGGAACATCACAGATGGGGCACGTATTGGCGTAGGTTTCATAACCTGGATGCTGGAAAAACAACCTGACCTTCTGAGTTATGCGCTTGAACGAAATCCCGCTGCAATTTTTCTTTCATTCGGTTCAGTTCGCGGGTTTGCTGATGAGATTGTACGATCCGGCATCCCGTTGATCGCCCAAGTTCAATCCGTAACAGACGCCCGCATTGCGGTATCTGAAGGTGCCTCAGTGATTGTTGCTCAAGGAACGGAAGCAGGTGGGCACTGCGGTTCACAATCAACAATCACACTTGTGCCCGCAATCGTCGATGCCGTCTCGCCGACACCTGTGGTTGCAGCCGGTGGCATTGCCGATGGTCGAGGGCTGGCTGCGGCATTGATGTTGGGGGCACAGGCTATTGTTTGCGGGACGGCATTTTATGCCTCCCGGGAGTCCTTAGCACACCCGAGTGCTAAAAACATGGCCATAGGGGCATCGGGAGATGAGACGGTGAGGAGTGATGTGTTCGACCGTGCTAGGGGTTATGACTGGCCAGTTCAATGGAAGGCTAGAGCGCTGAAGAATCATTTCCATCGACGCTGGTCGGCGACGGCGCCGGATCAGCTCGGAAAGCTTGAGCTGATGCAAACCGAATATCAGAGGGCAATTGAGTCAGCCGACCTTGACAAAATGGCAGTGTTTGTTGGCGAGGCAGTTACAATGGTGCGAAATCAAGATACAGCATGCTCAATTTTGCAGCGGATCGTCAAGGACGCGCGAGCTTGTTTGTCTGATTGTATGTGATCGCTTCAAAAAGCCCGCAGAAATTCTCTGCATCTGGAACCCCTGGGAAATCTATGGAATTTAGCGGGAACCTTTTGGACAGCAGGTCATCCAATGTCGGTTTTCAGTGAGGGTTACGATGAATCAGCCCAGCTTCGCCAGAATAGACTACGCCCAAATGCTGGACGCCGAGCTTATCGTCCGTGTTCTGCGCGGCGAACAATTGGCGTTTCAGATTGTTATGGAACGGTACAATCAGCGCTTGTATCGTACAGCCCGGGGAATAGTCGGCGACGACGCGGAGGCGGAAGATGTGGTCCAAGAGGCATGGATGCGCGCTTTTGCGGCAATCGCCCGTTTTCGCGGCGATGCAGCCCTTCTCACTTGGCTGGTTCGGATCGTGATCAACGAGGCACGAGGACGATTGCGCAAGCGACGCCCACAGGCCGAGCTTGCCGACATCGACGTTGCGCAACAATCGGGAACACTCATCCTCGGTTTCCCCGACGGACAAAAGGTTGATGATCCCGAGGCTAACGCAGCGCGCACCGAAGCGCGAATATTGGTTGAACAGGCCGTCGACCGGCTGCCCGAGTCATTCCGGCTCGTTTTCCTTCTGCGCGATGTGCAGGAGTGCTCAATCGAGGAAACGTCGGCCATTTTGGGCATCCGGCCCGAAACGATCAAGACGCGGCTGTTCCGTGCACGGCGGATGCTACGCGACGATTTGGACAATACTCTTGCAGATGCCCTTCAGGGCAGTTTTCCATTTCTTGGCAGGCGCTGCGAAAGACTGACGGGGAATGTTATGGGCCGTCTTGCGACGCAATATGGTTGGGCCGGAAGTCTCTAGCTCATAGATTTCTAGCCCATTCGCTGTGTATGCAATGAGGCCAGAAACTCACGTCGAAGTTCAACATCAGTTGCGAAGTCGCCAAGCCAAGCCTTGGTCATCATGTCGATCCCATGCTGATTTACCCCGCGTGTGGACATGCAACCGTGCGAAGCCTCGACTGCAACGGCGACACCATGAGGTTCCAGAGTGTCAAACAAAGTCTGCGCGATCTGTTGGGTCAACCGTTCTTGCAATTGCAGGCGACGGGCAAATGCGTCTACCAGCCGCGAGAGCTTCGATATCCCGACCACGCGGTTGCGAGGCCGATAGGCGATATGCGCTTTGCCGATAATCGGCGCCATATGGTGCTCGCACGTGGACACCAGCGGAATTGAACGCAGAAGAACCATTTCCCGATAGCCCTGCGCCTCATCAAATGTGCGGCTGAGGATTTGCGACGGTTCTTGCTGATAGCCCGCGAACCATTCGCCATAAGCGCGCGCGACACGGGCAGGCGTGTCAATCAGACCTTGACGATGCGGATCGTCCCCTGTGGCTGCGATGAGCGTACGAACTGCCGCTTCAACGTCGGCCTGCGTTGGACGAGGCAACGCGAGATCGGGACAGATTGGGGAAACCTCCTGCACTACGGCAAACCGATCATTCATTGTTTGCAAATTCATATTCCGGGTCTCCATTACCAAAAATGGGTTTGATGAAATCGCTTTGTAAAAGTTCCCGGAAAACGGTTGTTACAAAATTTGGGAACTTCTTTCCTTTGACTGCATCCAATGCCCGACAGCGACGGACATATTCCGCGCTCAGTGAAAGGAAGTCAGGATGGATCAAAATAAAATGTCACGTCGCAATCTTGTAGGAATGGCCGGAACGGGCGTTCTTTCAGCGGTCGCGCTTGGGGTAATCGGGGGAGTCCCCGCGCTTGCGCGGTCTCGCAGTAATGCTGCTGGTGTCGCCGCGCATCAGGGCGATATTGATATTCTCAACGTCGCACTCGGGCTGGAGCATGAAGCAATCGAAGCCTATCAAATCGGCGCAGAAAGTGGTTTGCTAGAGCGATCGGTGCTTGATCTTGCGCTTGTGTTTCAAAGCCAGCACAAGGGACACCGCGACGCGCTGGTGGGCGCGGTTCGGCAGCTTGGCGGTGCGCCGGTCGACCCGAAAAGCCGCGCCGAGTATATGATCAGCCTCAACATCGCAGCGATTCGCAACCAGGCCGACATTCTGCGTCTCGCTGAGGTGCATGAACGCGGTGCCGCCAACGCTTATATTGGCGTGATGCCATCACTTGGAAGCCCGGATCTTGTTCAAGTTGCGGCGAAAATCGCAGCAGACGAAGCAGCGCATTGGTCTTTGCTAACCACTGCCTTGGGCAACAAACTGCCCGCTGCCGCCTTCATGTTCGGGTGATGAGCATGCTTGGTTTGGGCAAATTGTGTCTTAGCGCGACAGCGATGTTGGCAGCGGTGGTCGTGATCGCTGGCTTCAGCAGCATGTCTTCTGCTGCCGAGCGCGCAAGCAGCGGTGATCCGGTGCGTGGTGCGCAGGCTTTTGCTGCAAATTGCGGCGCCTGCCATTCACTGGACGCCAATCGCGTTGGGCCGGCGCTGCGCGGAGTCTATGGGCGCAGGGCCGGTGCAGCCTCAAGATATAGTTATTCTCCCGCGCTTCGCACCAGCAATATTGTGTGGTCTGCGCAAACGTTGGACCGCTGGCTGCAAGGTCCAGAACGAGTGGTACCAGGCACCCGGATGCGGTTCCGTCTTGAAGACCCAAACCGACGTGCCGATGTCGTCGCCTTCCTCCGTCAGCAAGGCGTCCGAAGCCCGCCACAGTGATTTGATGGTCAACCTGACCCCCGTCGGGTCGCAACAGTCGACAAAATGTCGGCTAGGGTTGGCGGCCTTCTTGGTTCCCTGACAAGAAGGCCGCCAACTCCTCAGACTGATCGATTAGACACCAAGCTGTTGTAATACTTGTTGAAATATTCCTGAGTTAGGAGGTCAACTTGGATCTGAAAGATATGCTGTGCCCAAGTGAATCGATCCAGTAGTGATCGAGGTTCGGCAACTTCGCTACGCCGTTCTGACCGCAGATACCCGAAGCTTTTCCCGTGCTGCCACGGCGCTCAACATGAAGCAGGCAACGCTGAGCCTGCGGGTTACGCAACTTGAGGACAAACTCGGCATCAAGTTGTTTACGCGCTCGACGCGGGGAGCTGAGCCGACCGAGATGGGCCAGGTCTTTCTGGAGTCCGCGCGGCGCATCATTACCGACATCGACAATCTGCAGACCACCGCTCGCGCGGTCAGCTATGGCGAACAGGGGCGTCTCGCGGTCGGTTACAGCTCGTCACTGATGGCGGGCAATCTGAAGCAGACCTTCTCCGAGTATCTGACCCGATTTCCTGACGTCCAATTCGATGGCGAGGAAGCCGCTCCGGAAAAGCTGTTGAATGCCTTGCAATCGCGAACCATCGATGTCGCGGTGGCACCGGCGGGGATGGAAGAGAGCGGCATTCTGGCGCGCTCGGTCTGGTCTGACAGGCTGATGGTCGCCTTGCAGTCGGACCATCGGCTTCTCGACAGCGAGCGGATCTACTGGAGTGATCTGCGCCGCGAAGTGTTCGTGGTGCCGGGCGGCGGCATTGGTCCAACTCTTGCCAATCTGCTTGCTGCGCGGCTGACCGGACAGGGCGGGCGGCCGAACATCATCGTGCAGAATACCAGCCTCGAGAGCGTGCTGAGCATTGTGTCGGTCGGTCGCTTCATATCAATCGCAACCGAAGCCTCGCAGGGCGTGACATGGCCGGAACTCCATTTCCGCGATATCCACGATCAGAACGGCACGACGCGCCTCGAATTTTCGGTTTATTGGCGCGAAGACAATGTCAATCCGGCGCTGCAACGCTTCTTTACCCTGATCAACGAGCGTTACCCCGTCTGAGGTGTCTTGCGCGCTTTGGCAAAAGCCCGGTCAGTTGCGATAAACCGCTCAAGCATGGGCGGAATAAGCCGCTCGGTGGTCGGCGCACCTTTGGCATCCCCGCCGTTTACGGCGAGCGCATAAGCCACCAGATCGCGGTGAAGCCGGGCAGAGAGCTCCAAGGTCAGCCGCACCGGCTTTTCATCGGCCAGATCAGCCAGTTTGAGACGGGTCATCGCGTTCCTCCTGCAGGCACAGGTTCGAGCACCAGATCGCGGGTCACTATGATGCGCAGTGAAAATCCGGGACGCACGGTCAGAGTCGGCGGAACGCTCAATTGCCGTTGCACGACCTGCCTGCCAGTCTGGCTTATGGTGTCCTGCGTGCCGAAACGCAGCGCCCGAATGAGATCGCTGTCACCGTTCGAGATGAGCTCCGTACCAGCGCCCAGCAATGTCGAAATGAGCGCGGCCTTGAGCATGTTGCCCCAATGATAGTTGGTCTGGTCTTCAAGGCCGGCCATACCGGCAGCATCAGCGCCGGGCAGGCGATCAAGCAGGATCGAATGACCTCCGGGAAGGATGAGGCGGTCCCAAGCCAGCAGCACGCGGTTCTGTCCGGCGGCTACGTCGCTGTCATATTCACCGATCAGCCTTGAGCCTTGGGGGATCAGCAGGATCCGGCCGGTGGGGCTGTCATAGACGTTCTGCGTAACCTGCGCTGTGATCTGACCTGGAAGGTCGGACCGGATGCCGGTTATGAGTGCTGCCGGTATCACGCTTCCGGCCTGCACAACGTAAGGCGATGCAAGGCGCATGATGCGCTCAGGGCTTTCCGTGCTGCGGTTGCCGCGCTGTCCGAGAAATGCGCGGCGGCTTGAAGTGGCTGTTGGTGCAGACGGTTGGGCTGGATCGGCACCCGGTATCGAACCTGATGGCGCTGGCCCTACTGCGGTTGCAGACCGATTGTCGGTCGTTCCGGTCTCTCCGGCAAGAAACAGGCGACTGGTCCGGGCGCTGTCACGCTCCTGCGCGGCGCGCTCGCGCGCTTGTTCGGCGGCTGCAATCCGCGGATCGGGCTGTCCTGCGGCCGGGGCGGTGCCAATGGGCGGGATCGGGACATTTTGCCCGCGCTGCCGCGCGGCAACGATCGGGCCGCCGAGATCACCGGGCAGTGCAGGACCCAATTTTGGCACGTCGCCGTAGTTGGCAGGCGCACCGTTGACCGAGTCCGCGCGATTGCGGCTGTTCGTGTCGTAGAGATTCTCGGCTGGCGCGTGGTTCTTGGGCTGAAGTGCGTAGATGAGCGCACCGCCAATCCCTACGCTGGCGAGTAGACCAAGAGTCGCCAATGCCTTGCGCGACAGACGCATGACCCGCGGCGGTTCCCCGCCAAGGCGAAACCCGTCGGAGTTGGCCGGTGCAACCTGGCGCTCGTCGTCAGGCTCATTGCCTTCGGCATCGACCTCAACGTCAGTTTCAACGTCGGTCTCGACTTCAGCCCCGACAATCCGGTTGGTGACCGGTGGCACGCCATCATCCTGCGGTCTCGTGTTCATGAGCGGCTCCGGCGGCGTGCGCGTTCACGCTCAATGCGAACCTGCTTGGCGCTGTTGCCTGCGCCAAGCCGCAATTCCGCACGCTCAAACAGCCGGTCGACAACCATATAGCGGCCTTGCACACGGTAGTTCACCAGCTCAGCTGCCTGGTCCGCGCCGATCACGAATAGCGGCGGCATATCGCCGCTCGCGATGTCACCTGGAAACTCGATGAACACCTGCCGGCCATCATCGAACACCCGCACTGGCCGCCATCCGGGATGATCGCCCCCGATGCGGTAGCGAAAGTTCAGGCTTGAGAAGTCGATACCCGCCGCCACCGGAGCCGTGCGTTCACGCTCGGCCTCGGCAGAACGCAGGGCGATCAAGGCGTCCTGCGGATAGGTCCAGGACACTGCGGCCATATAGGTCGAGTTCGTCGCACTGAGTTCGAGATGATAGGTGCGCCGATTGGTATTGATAATGAGGTTGGTGCGAATGTCGGCCCGCGTCGGCTTGACGAGGATGTGAACGCGGCGCGATGCTCCGGCACCGCTCACCGTGTCGCCGATGATCCAGCGGACCGTATCGCCCGATGCGACCGGCCCCGGTCCGACGAGTTCCTCGCCTTCCTGCAGCATGATGTCGGTAACCTGCCCCGGTGCGGTGTAAATCTGGAACAGGGCTCCATCGGTATAGGCATATTGCTGGATGGCATTGAAATAGCTGGTGCGCTCCGGTTCCACGCGCGCTGCAGCGTTGGCTCTACCAACACGGGCGCGCGGGTCGGCAGGCTCAACGGTCTGCGCCGATGTAGCAGGAATTGCATGCGGCTGAGCGCGCTGTTCGCGCGCCATGGCTTGGGCAGGGATGCAGATCAGCGTTACCGCTGAGAGCATAATCGATGTGCGCAGGGCGCGCGTCGGGCGGATCATTGGCTAAGCTCCTTTGACCAGTTGATGGCGTTGATGAACAGGCCGAGCGGATTCTTGCGCAGGGCATCGGGGGTGCGTGGTGGCTGCACGACGGTGGTCAGGATCGCTGACCACCGCGAGGTTTCGAGGAGTGCACCATCCTGGTAACGCCGCTCGGTCCAGCCGACACGGAAGCTGTCGTTCGACGCACGAACGACGCTCGACACATCGACCGCGACCTGCACTTTGCCGACTTGGGCAAAGGGATCGTTGTTGCGCGCATAGTCATTGAGCGCCTGCGCGCCGCGGTCGGTGGTGAAGTCGTAAGCCCTGAGCCAGTCTTGCCGCAGCACGATCGGATCGGCGGGAATGGCGCGCACCTGTTCGATGAAGCGAGCAAGGTGGAACGCCATCTGCGGGTCGGTCGGGCGATAATCGACATCGGCAGGGGCGATGGCCTGCGCTTGTCCGAGCTTGTCGACCTCGACCACCCAGGGCGTGATCGTGCCGCGCGCCGATTGCCAGACGAGACCGCCTGCCAGCCCTCCCGAAAGCGCAAGGCAACCGAAGAAGGCGAGCCGCCAGTTTTTCGCCTGCACCCGTGCTGAACCGATGCGGTCGTCCCAGACCTGGGCGGCGCGTTGATAGGGCGTGACGGGCTCGGGACTGGTCCCGTAGCGGATAGAGGGGCGTCGAAACATGTCGGATCCTTTTCGGAAGTTTCAGCTTTTGTCAGAGATGTCGGGGCCAGAGCCGCCGCCGTGGCTGTCGCCGCCCTTGAGGGTATGCGAGGCCATGTTGGCGCCCTGCGTCATCGCCTGACGCCGCTTCATCGCGGTGGCCCATGCAGGAGGGCCATCGGCGGCACCGGTCGCTGCCGCATTGGCGGGCGTCCCGGCCTTGCCAGCGGCATAGTTCGCCTTGAGGCTGTCCGCGGCGCGGCGAAGTGGTGACGCCGCGCTGCTTGCGGCTGATTTTGCGACATTGGCGAGACCCGAAGCAGCCGCAGCCCGTCCGGTTTTGCCAGCGGCTCCGGCTGCATAGGCACCCGATGCGCCGCCTGCCGCGCGAGCACCGCCCGTGGCCGCGCCAGCCATGGCCGAGCCGGCGGCACCTGCCGCGAGCTTGGCACCTGCGATACCGCCCGCAATCGTCGCGCCAGCAGCGATTGCAGTGCCTGCCGCTGCGCCTGCGCCGAGCTGCGGGCCGCCTGAGACAATGCCGTTGGCGATGCTGGGACCAAAGATACCAAGGCCGAGCAAAGTCAGCGCTGCGAGCGCAATCGCCATGACCTGCTGGATGTCGGGTTCGACCCCGAGTCCGGCATTGATGAACTGCGTGAAGAGGGTCGTGCCAATGCCGGTGATGACGGCAAGCACGAGCACTTTGATGCCGGAGGAAATGATGTGGCCAAGGACGCGCTCGGCCATGAAGGCGGTGCGCCCGAAAAAGGCGAACGGCAGCAGCACGAAGCCGGCGAGCGTCACCAGCTTGAACTCAATGATGGTGACGAAGACCTGGATCGCCAGCACGAAGAAGGCGATGACGACGATCAGCCAGGAAATCAGCAGGATCAGGATCTGCACAAAATTGGTGAATAGGCCCACCGGTCCGACAAGGTCGGCGGTGGCGTCGAGCAGCGGTTGTCCGGCATCAAGGCCGGTTGCGGCGACAACGCCGGGGCGCATGAAATCGCCGATGGCCATGCCGCTGCCACTGGCCTGTAGGCCAAGCCCGGCAAAGCTCTGGAGCATGATGCCAGCGAGATTCGAGAAGTTGCCAATGATGAAGGCGAAAGTGCCGATGTAGAGCGTCTTCTTGATCAGGCGCTGCAGCACATCTTCATCGGTGCCCCAGGCCCAGAACAAGGCAGCTATGGTCACGTCGATGACGATGAGAGTGGTCGACAGGAAGCCGACCTCGCCGCCGAGCAATCCGAAGCCGCTGTCGATATACTGGGTGAAGACCGTCAGAAACTGGTCGATGACGCCGGTATCATTCATGGCTGCCGGTCCCTTCCATGGAAAAATCGGCGTCGCTCAGCTTCCCACACCGCATCGCATCCCGATTCCGGCATGGTGATCGTGCTGCAGCGCTTGAGTTCTGCGGCGTGAGGGTTCGGAGATCCTGTCTCGTCCGCGACATAGGTCGTTGTGTCGTGCCGAGCCGGCGGCCGCGTTGCCGAAACAACCGCGAGCGCGATCAGCAATCCGCCAAAAGCGGCGGCTGCCGCCAGCTTGACCGACCGGCTCATGTCAGTTCCGGGTCCGGAAGCGGCGGAAACGCTCGCGGCCCTCGGCCTCGGTCGCGGCATTGCGCGCGGCCTCTATCGACTGCGCGCGGCCCTGCGCCGCAATGGCGGCAGTCAGATCGGCGAGTTGCTGGGTTTGCAAAGCCAGTAGCTGATTGCCGGCCTGTGCCGCCTGCAAAGCCCCAGTCGCTGACTGGCTGGCGCCGACCAGTGTCGTGATCGAGCTGCGGGTCGCACCCAGATTGCCGACGATCCCGGCCTGAACCTTCATTGCGTCTTCGAAGGCGCCGACGCTGTCCTGCCATCGCGCGTTGGCGTTAGCGACCATCTGGGCCTGCCCGCCGGTCAATGCCGCGCCTTTGTAACGGCCGTTGAACACCTGCTGCACGTCGGAAACGTCATAGGCAATGCGCTGGGCCTGGTTCAGCAACTGGCGGGTCTGGTCGACCTGTTGCTGCAGCGTCTGGATCGTCGAGACCGGCAGACTGGCAAGATTGCGGGCCTCGTTGATGAGGCTGGTCGCCTGGTTCTGGATCTGCTGGATCTGGTTGTTGATCTGCTGAAGCGTACGGGCGGCGGTCAGCACGTTCTGCGCGTAGTTGCTGGGATCATAGACGATCCCGCCAAACTGGGCCTGCGCTGGCGCGGCGATCATGGTGCCTGATACCAGCGAAGTGGCGATTGCCGTCGCCATGAGAGCGCGGCGGAGGACGGGTATTTTCATGGGTGGTTTTCCTTGTCCGTAAGTGCGGGCGGCGGGGGAGGAAGCAGCTCGGCCGCCCATTCGAGGCTGCGGTTCTGGAGCCAGGCCGCTGCAAAGCCTTCGCGGCCATGGGCGGCGACAAGCTCGGCGATGCGGACCTGATCGGTTTTGGAAGAGGCGGCGCTGAAGGCGAGTGCGACATCGCCGAGGCCCAGCTCGAACAGCCGGTTGCCGCGCCGCGACTGGCAGTAATAATCGCGTTTCGGGGTAGCCCGGCTCAGGATTTCGATCTGGCGATCATTGAGGCCGAACCGCTCATAGACCCGCGCGATCTGCGGTTCGGCCGCGCGCTCGTTGGGCAGAAAAATGCGCGTCGGGCAGCTTTCGATGATGGCAGGCGCGATGGCCGACGTCTCGATGTCGGCAAGGGTCTGGGTCGCGAAGATGACGCTCGCATTCTTCTTGCGCAGCGTCTTCAGCCATTCGCGCAGCTGCGCGGCGAAGGCCGGGCTGTCGAGCACGAGCCAGCCTTCATCGATGATGATCATGGTCGGTGAGCCGTCGAGCCGCCCCTCGATCCGGTGGAACAGATAGGCGAGCACAGCAGCGGCCGATGACGCGCCGATTAGACCTTCGGTTTCGAAAGCCTGCACGGACGCCTCACCCAGACGTTCCTGTTCGGCATCAAGCAGCCGTCCCCACGGACCGCCGATGAGATACGGGGCGAGTGCCTGCTTCAATTCCTGGGATTGCAGGAGGACCGCGAGACCGGTGAGTGTGCGTTCGGCAAGCGGTGCGGACGCAAGCGATGTCAGGGCCGACCAGAGATGCTCTTTGGCGGCAGGGTCAATCACCATGCCTTCGCCGGCCAGCATCGCCGCCAGCCATTCGGCGGCCCAGGCGCGTTCGCCGGCGTTGTCGATCCGTGCAAGCGGCTGCAGGGCGACGGCAGCGCTGTCGCCTTCCTCGGCATGTAGCGCGCCGCCGAGATCCTGCCAGTCGCCGCCCATGCCGAGCGCGGCAGCGCGGATAGATCCACCAAAATCGAAGGCGAAGATCTGGCTGCCTTTGTAGCGCCGGAACTGCAGCGCCATCAGCGCCAGCAGCACGGATTTGCCTGCCCCTGTCGGGCCAACGATGAGGCTGTGTCCGACATCGCCGACATGAAGGGAAAGGCGGAACGGGGTCGAGCCTTCGGTCTTGCCGTAAAGCAAGGGGGCGTCACCGAAATGCTCGTCCCGTTCCGCTCCCGCCCATACCGCTGACAGGGGGATCAGGTGGGCGAGATTGAGTGTGGAAATGGGTGGCTGCCGGACATTGGCGTAGACATGGCCGGGGAGCGATCCGAGCCATGCCTCGAGCGCATTCATGCCTTCGATCGTGCAGGTGAAGTCGCGGCCCTGGATGACCTTTTCGACCAGCCTCAGCTTCTCCGCCGCCAGCGCCGGGTCGCGGTCCCAGACCGTGACCGTCGCAGTGACATAAGCAATGCCGGCATGATCTGCGCCAAGCTCCTGCAGCGCCATGTCGGCATCAGCCGCCTTGTTCGAGGCGTCCGAATCCATCAGCACTGACTGTTCGTTGGTCATCACCTCCTTGAGGATCGCGGCGACCGACTTGCGCTTGGCGAACCATTGCCGCCGAATTTTCGAGAGCTGCTTGGTGGCATCGGTCTTGTCGAGCATGATTGCCCGCGTCGACCAGCGGTAAGGGAAGGCTTGCCGGTTGAGTTCATCAAGCAGCCCGGGAAAGGTCGCCGTCGGAAAGCCGGTGATGGTGAGCGTGCGCAAATGATGGGCGCCGAGCATGGGCTCGAGCCCACCGGTCAGCGGTTCATCGGCCAGCAGCGCGTCGAGATAGACCGGCGTTTCGGGCACGCGGACGCGCTGCGTCTTGGTCGATACCGTGCTGTGGAGATAGGTCAGCGTGGCGGCGTCATCGAGCCACGCTGCCTCGGGCATAAATCCCTCAACCAGATGCAGCACGCGGTCGGTACGATCGGCGAAGGATTTGACGAGTTCCTTGGGATCGACCCCGGTCGACGCCTTGCCTTCGTAGAGCCAACCTTCGGCGCGCGCGGCTTCCTCGGGCGGCGGCATCCACAGCAGCGTCAGATAATAGCCGCTTTCGAAATGCGCGCCTTCCTCACGAAACTGTTCGCGGCGTTCCCTGTCGACCAATGCCGACACAGGATCGGGAAAGCGGGATTGCGGATAGGCTTGCGCCGCGGTGCGCTGCGCTTCGACGAAAACCGCCCATCCCGAGCCCAACCGCCGCAGGGCATTGTTGAGCCGGGAGGTGACGGCCACGAGTTCGGCGGGCGTGGCACTGTCGAGATCGGGACCGCGAAAGCGCGCTGTCCGCTGGAACGATCCGTCCTTGTTGAGCACCACGCCCGGCCCCACCAGTGCGACCCAGGGGAGGAAGTCTGCGAGACTGGCGGATTTGGTCCGATATTCCTGAAGCGACATCATGGCCGCACCCAGGTCGGATATTTGAGATGGCGGCGCGCGACATCGACAAACTGCGGATCGCGGCGTGCAGCCCAAACCGAAAGCACATGGCCGATTGCCCAGATGGCTAGGCCAGCGAGCCAGAGCCGCAAGCCGAGGCCAATCGCGCCCGCCAGCGTGCCATTGACGATAGCGAGTGCGCGCGGCGCACCCCCGAGCAGGATCGGCTCGGCCAGTGCGCGGTGGACCGGGGCATAGAAGCCGGGGATTTCGTCTGCCGACGTCATCAGATCAGCGCCCCGCCGCCGAAGCTGAAGAAGCTCAGGAAGAAGCTCGATGCGGCAAAGGCAATCGACAGGCCGAACACGATCTGGATCAGCCGGCGAAAGCCGCCCGACGTGTCGCCGAAGGCCAGGCTGAGGCCGGTGACGATGATGATGATCACGGCAACGATCTTGGCGACCGGCCCCTCGATGCTTTCGAGGATCGACTGCAGCGGGGCTTCCCACGGCATCGACGAACCACCGGCATGCGCCGGGGTGGCAGTGGTCACCATCACGAAAGCAGCAGTCGCAGCGAGCGCAGCGCGATTGGTGCCGCGCCGGAGGGCATGGATCATAGAGAGTCTCCTTGGGTTTGGGTGGCGGGAATCAGGCGATAGTCGCCGGTGACGGGGTCGAGCCCGTCGACCCGGGCCAGTTCGGCGAGACGCCGCCCGGTGCCGTCACGCACCAGCACGGCGATGAGGTTGATGGTCTCGGCGATCAGGGCGCGCGGGACGGTGACGACCGCTTCCTGGATCAGCTGCTCCATCCGCCGCAGGGCACCGATGGCGCTTCCGGCGTGGATCGTCCCGATCCCGCCGGGGTGGCCGGTGCCCCAGGCCTTGAGGAGATCAAGCGCCTCGGCGCCGCGCACTTCCCCAATCGGAATCCGGTCAGGGCGAAGGCGAAGGCTGGAACGGACCAGATCGGATAGCGAGGCAACGCCATCCTTGGTCCGCATCGCCACAAGGTTTGGCGCGCGGCATTGGAGCTCGCGGGTATCTTCGATGAGAACCACCCGGTCGGTGGTCTTGGCGACCTCGGCGAGCAGCGCGTTCGTGAGCGTCGTTTTGCCGGTGCCAGTGCCTCCAGCGACAAGGATGTTCAGCCGCTCTGCAACGCCCGAACGAAGCCTGTCGGCTTCAGCTACGCCCATGATTCCTGCGCTGACATAGTCCTCGAGCAGGAACACCGCGACGGCGGGCTTGCGGATGGCAAAGGTGGGAGCCGCCACCACGGGTGGCAGGAGGCCTTCGAACCGTTCTCCGCTTTCCGGCAGCTCCGCTGACACGCGTGGTGCATCGCCGTGAACTTCGGCACCCACATGATGGGCAACCAATCGGATAATGCGCTCACCATCGGCTGCGGTCAGGCGTTCACCGCTGTCGGACAGTCCGATGCCCAACCGGTCGACCCATAGGCGTCCATCAGGATTGAGCATGATCTCGATGATCTGCGGGTCAGCCAGCCAAGTCCCGATCGATACGCCCATCGCCGTGCGCAGCATGCGTGCGCCGCGTGAACGTGCTTCAATTCGGACTGGCTCAGCGCCCATCGGATACCCCGCTTCGGGAGCGGGACAGGATCGTCCGGCTCGACGGGGACGAGTAAGAGACGCAGAAAAGGGGCTAGTTCAACAAGGATTTAGCGTCGTAGCAGTGGGGGATAGAAAAACAGGGAGGAGCGTAGCTACCAGAAACGCTGAACCTCCTTTTGAGGCTTTTTTGAGAGGGTCATGCACCTGTCTGGAGTTCGCCGGTTGTGCGTCAGACGGCAGATATTCCTGCGGCTTCCACCGGTGTATCCACCGGTTCATTGCGATCCTTACGCTCGGAATAGCGGTCGACTAATTGGTCTGCGTGGGGCCGCAATAGCACCGTGAATCTCACCAGTTCCTCCACGACATCGACGATGCGGTCGTAATAGCTGGATGGTTTCATCCGCCCGGCATCGTCAAATTCCTCATAGGCCTTGGCGACTGAGGACTGGTTGGGAATGGTGAACATTCGCATCCAGCGCCCGAGAATGCGCAAGGTGTTGACGCTGTTGAAGCTTTGCGATCCAGCACTCACCTGCATCACCGCCAGCGCTCGGCCTTGCGTGGGGCGCATCCCCTTATAGGCCAGTGGAAGATGATCGATCTGCGTCTTCATGATGCCGGTGATTTGGCCGTGACGTTCGGGGCTGCACCAGACCTGCGCCTCGGACCACAGTGAATGCGCGCGCAGTTCGGCCACGGCCGGGTGATCGTCATCCTTGACCTGATCCGGCAGAGGCAGATCGTACGGATCGAAAATACGCGTATCGCAGCCAAAAAACTGCAGCAGCCGAGCGGCTTCCTCGACGACGAGACGCGAATAGGAGCGTCCGCGCAACGAACCGTAAAGCAGCAATATGCGTGGTGGCGGATCGAGCTCGCCTAGGCCCAGTGCAGGACGGCGATGAGCATATTCGGGCTTGAGCGCAGGAAGCAGGCCTGGATCGGCAAGCGCGCGCAGACGAGGATACTCGGACATATTCAAACGATCTCCATCACGCCGTTCGCGGCGCAAAGAGGATGATTGCCGCGCCCAGAATGCAGACTGCGGCTCCAATGAAATCCCAGCGATGCGGCTGCTGGCGTTCGACGACCCACAGCCAGGCCAGCGATGCGGCGATGTAGACGCCGCCGTATACGGCATAAGCGCGTCCCGCCGCATCGGTTGGTGCCAGTGTCAGCAACCATGCGAAGATCACCAGTGAAGCCGTTCCCGGCGCGAGCCACCAGATCGATTTACCTAGTCGGAGCCAAGCCCAGAAGGCGAAGCAGCCCGCGATCTCGAAGAAGGCGGCAGCGACAAACAGACCCAATGCAGGCGCAGAAACTATGTTCATCCCCGCGTGTCTGCCGGAACGCTGTCCGGAAACCAGCGCCGTCCGAACCAGAACGCAACGTTGACCAGCAGGATCAGCACCGGCACCTCGACCAGAGGGCCGATGACGGCAGCAAAGGCGACCGGAGAGGCAAGCCCGAACGCGGCAATAGCGACGGCAATCGCCAGCTCGAAATTGTTGCCCGCTGCCGTGAATGCCACTGCCGTGGTGCGCGGGTAATCGCTGGCGATCAGCTTGCCCATGAAGAAGCTGATGCTGAACTGAACCACGAAGTAGATCGTCAGCGGAATGGCGATGCGGATCGTATCACCGGGCAGCGTAAGAATTTCGCCGCCTTTCAGGCTGAACATCGCGGTGATCGTGAACAGCAGCCCGATGAGCGTGATCGGTCCGATCTTCGGCAGGAAGGTGCGCTCATACCATTCATCGCCCTTGGCCTTCGCCAGCCATTTGCGCGTCAGGTATCCGGCAAGGAACGGGATGCCGAGATAGATCTCCACCGCTTCGGCAATCGTCCAGAAGCTGACATCGATGACGCTGCCTTCCAGCCCGAACAGCGGCGGCAGGAAAGCGAGGAAGAACCAGGCATAGACGCTGAAGAACAGGATCTGGAAGATCGAGTTGAACGCCACGAGCGCCGCGACATACTGGTTGTCACCCTTGGCAAGCTGGTTCCAGACGATGACCATGGCGATGCACCGCGCGAGGCCGATGAGGATCAGGCCGGTCATATATTCCGGCTTGTCCGAGAGTAATATCACGGCCAGCGTAAACATCAGTACGGGACCGATGATCCAATTCTGGATCAGGGAGATCGCCAGCACCCGCTTGTCCTCGAACACACGTGGCAGTTCCTCATACCGCACACGCGCGAGGGGGGGATACATCATCAGGATCAGGCCGATGGCGATGGGAATGTTGGTGCTGCCCCACGAAAGGCTATCGATGGCCTTAGGCAGGCCCTCGAACGTCGACCCCAGCCCGACGCCCAGCGCCATGGCGAGGAATATCCACAAGGTCAGATAGCGATCAAGGAACGACAGGCGTTCGCGCTTGGGCTGGGCGGTCATTGGCGTTCCTGCTTCAGCCGGCGACGCGATTGCCGGCGGCGTCGATGACCTGCTCGCCATCTTCCTTGACGAAAGCAGCGCGCTGGGCGGCAGGAATGAGGTCGAGGACCTCTTCCGACGGGCGGCACAGCTTTACGCTAAGCGGCGAGACCACCAGCGGGCGGTTGATCAGGATGGGATGTTCCATCATCGCGTCGATCAACTGCGCGTCGGTGAGATCAGGATTGTCTAGGCCCAGTTCCGCGTAGGGTGTACCCTTTTCGCGCAGCAGCGCGCGTGGGGCGATGCCGGCCCGTTCGATCAGGCTTTCGAGCAAGGCACGCGAAGGCGGTGTCTTGAGGTATTCGACAACGTGCGGCTCGATGCCCGCATTGCGGATCATGGCCAGCGTGTTGCGCGAGGTCCCGCATTCCGGGTTGTGATAGATTACGATGTCGGTCACGCGCTTGCTCCGCTGCTGGCACCTTCGGCCTTGCCGATTTCCTTGAGCTTCTGCTTCATCGCCATCTCGTCGATGCTGGCATGCGGCAATGTCAGGAACAGCGAGATGCGGTTAGTGAGGTAGCGCAAGGCCTGCAGAAAGGCGTCGCGCTGGCCTTCGCCCTCAACAGCTGCCGGATCTTCGATGCCCCAGTGCGCGGTCATCGGATGGCCAATCCAGACCGGGCATGTCTCACCAGCAGCGCTGTCGCAAACCGTGAAGATGAAATCGAATTCCGGCGAACCGGGCTTGGAGAACTCGCTCCAGTTTTTCGAATACATACCGGTGGTGTCGTAGCCCATGCCGTTCAGCACCGAGAGCGCCATGGGATGAACCTCGCCCTTGGGCTGGCTGCCAGCGCTCCAGGCCTTGAACCGGCCTGCGCCAAGCTTGTTCATCACCGCTTCGCCCAGGATAGAGCGGGCGCTGTTGCCGGTGCACAGGAACAGGACGTTGTAGATCTTGTCAGCCATTTGAAGCCTCAGGCGTCTTGGGGTTGGGATGGGTTACAGGCCAGATCGGCCATCAGATCGCCGCACATTTCCGGCGCGCCCTGGCAGCAGTCCTGCATCAGGAACAGAAGCAGACGGCGCATACCCGGATAGTCGGCGCGGTAATGGATCAGTCGGCTTTCGCGCTCCGACTGGACCAGCCCGGCGCGCTCCAGCGTGGCGAGATGATGCGACATGGTGGATGGCGGCACGCCCTGATGTTCGGCGATGGCACCAGCGATCATGCCTTCGGGGCCAGCCTTGACCAGCATGCGGAACACCGAGAGCCGGGTTTCGTGCGCCAGTGCACCGAGGGCATCGACAGCCCAGACTTGTGCGTTGAGATCGTCCATCCAATCCACCTTTCGAGAATGATGGAAATAGCTTTAGCACTGGCCAAGTCAATCGACATTTCCAGAATCGTCAAACCATTCATCGGCGTTGATCTGCGTCAAAGCGCATATGCGCTTTTCGGCATATTCAGTGCTTATGGATATGCGCATCAATGACCTGCTGACTGCTCTGTCAGAACCAACGCGCCTGCGTGCCCTGCAAATCATCTGGGACGGCGATGAGCATTGTGTTTGCGAGTTGATGGACCGCTTGGGCGCTACCCAGTCACGAATGTCGCGGCATATGGCACGGCTCAAAGTGGCGGGCCTGCTGACCGACCGGCGCGACGCGCAATGGGTCCGCTATCGCCGCAATCCCGATCTCCCGGCGGCAACGGTGGCCATTGTTGATGCCATCCTTTCCGCACTGCCCGTGCCTGCTCCTGCACAATGCCAGAAAAAGGCTGCCTGATATGAACACCATTGCCGCAAGCTTGGGTCAGGCCCGCAAGTCGCAAGGGATTTGGTTTGCCGGGATCGCCATCTTCGTGGCCGCCTGGTTTGTCCTCTACAACCAGTTGCTACCCTTCGCGCGGTGGTTGGTCACGCAACTGCCGATTACCCCCGGTAGTCATCTTGCTTCGTCGGTCGAGTTCTTCTTCTACGATACGCCCAAAGTGCTGATGCTGCTAACCTTGGTGGTGTTCGCGATGGGCGTGGTGCGCACCTTCTTCTCGCCCGAGCGCACCCGCGCCCTGCTGGCGGGCAAGCGCGAAGGGCTGGGCAACATTGCCGCCGCGCACCTCGGCATTGTCACGCCATTCTGCTCCTGCTCGGCCGTGCCGCTGTTTGTCGGATTCGTGTCTGCTGGCGTGCCGCTCGGCGTCACCTTCTCGTTCCTGATCGCCGCACCGATGGTGAACGAGATTGCCCTTGGCCTGCTGTTTGCGCTGGTGGGCTGGAAAGTGGCGCTGACCTATCTCGCCTTCGGGCTGTCCATTGCCATCGTGTCGGGTTGGGTCATTGGCCGCCTGCATCTGGAAGGCTGGCTCGAACCCTGGGTGCGTGAAGTCCGCGCGGGCCCGGTCGATCTGGAAGACGAACATCTGACCTGGGTCGACCGGTTCGAAGCGGGTTGGGACGCGGTCAAGGAGATCGTCGGCAAGGTCTGGTACTGGATCATTGCCGGGATCGCTGCCGGTGCCTTCATCCACGGCTATGTGCCCGCCGAATTGCTTTCCAGCATCATGGGCGCGGATAGCTGGTGGTCGGTGCCTGCCGCAGTTCTTCTCGGCATCCCGATGTATTCCAACGCCGCCGGGATCATCCCCGTGATCGAAGCGCTGCTGGGCAAAGGCGCGGCGCTTGGCACGGTGCTCGCCTTCATGATGTCGGTGATCGCCCTGTCGCTCCCCGAGATGATCATCCTACGCAAGGTGCTGAGCCTCAAGCTCATCGCGGTGTTTGTTGCCGTGGTTGGCACCGGCATCCTTGGCGTGGGCTACCTGTTCAACGCTCTGTTCTCCTAAAAAGGATCAATCCCGTGAAAGACATCAAAGTGCTCGGCCCCGGCTGCAAGCGATGCCAGACGACCGAAGACATGGTGAAGGCGGCTGCTGCCGCGCTTGGCATCGAGGCGTCGATCGAAAAGATCACCGACTACGCCGAGATGGCGAAGTACGGCATTGTCTCAACGCCGGGCATCGTGATCGACGGCAAAGTCGTCCATGCTGGCGGCTTGCCCAAGGAAGATGATCTCACGCGCTGGCTTCAGGCCTGAGTGCATGGAGACCCACGACATCGTCATTATCGGTGGTGGCCAGATGGGGCTGTCGCTGGGCTACTACCTCCACCGCGCCAAGGCTGATTTCCTGATCCTCGATGCCGAAGATGGTCCCGGCGGTGCCTGGCGGCATGGCTGGGAATCGTTGCGGCTGTTTTCGCCCGCGGGATACAGTTCACTGCCCGGATGGCTGATGCCACCGCCCAATCATGACGGCTACCCGACCCGTGACGATGTTCTGGGCTATCTGAGCCGGTACGAAGAACGCTATCAATTGCCTGTTCGGCGACCCGTCCGGGCGGCATCGGTCGAACGCGTCGGCGATCATCTTGAGATCGCCACCGGCTCAGGGCGATTTGCTGCAAGGCATGTGGTCAGCGCAACGGGCACGTGGTCGCATCCCTACACTCCCGACATACCGGGCCGTAACCTGTTCAAGGGCACACAGGTTCATTCGGCTCACTATGTGCGGCCTGAGGATTATGCGGGTCAAACGGTGCTGGTAGTCGGCGGTGGCAACAGCGGCGCACAGATCATGGCCGAGGTCGCACCGATCGCCCGCGCGCTCTGGGTTACGACCCAAGACCCCATATTCCTGCCAGACGATGTCGATGGCCGTGTCCTGTTCGAGCGCGCGGTCGCGCGGATGAAAGCAGGGCCGAGCGAGACACCGGTCGGAGGCATTGGCGATATCGTGATGGTGCCGCCGGTCAGGGAGGCACGCGGCCGAGGCGATCTCAGCTCCGTGCGCCCCTTCGAACGAATTAGTGCGATAGGCGTCGTCTGGGACGACGGCTCTGAAATGGCAGTCGATGCCATCATCTGGTGCACCGGCTTTCGCGCCGCGCTCAATCATCTGGCGCCGCTCGACGTAATCGAGCCTGACGGGCGGGTAGAGGTCGATGGGCAACGATCTATCAAGGAACCGCGCCTGTGGCTTGCCGGCTATGGTGACTGGACTGGGGCAGGCTCCGCGACGCTGATGGGCGCGGCCCGGACCTCCCGGGATCTCGCGTCGCAACTGGTCGCCGCAAGCGCACTCAGCAGCCAACCCTGAGGTTGGCGAAGCGGAGTATACTGAGGGTGTCAATTGCAGCTCGAATGGTACGCATAGGCGGAGATATAGAAATTCTTGAAACTTTCATAATTAGGAAGTATTGAGAATTTTATGTCCAGCCTAGCGCAACAGGTATCCGCAAGCGCTCTGCGCGACCGCGTCTTCAATGAGCGCCAGCTCAGCGAACTGCTGGGGGGAGGCGGTGCCCGGCGTTATGGCCTCGTCAACCGCGCCCTCAAGGACGGGTCACTCATTCGCCTGAAGCGCGGGGTTTATGCGCTTGCCAAGGCGCATCGAAGCGCTCCTGTGCATCCCTTCGCGGTGGCGCAGGCTTTGCTTCCCGGGAGCTATATTTCCTTTGAAAGCGCGCTGGCTTACCATGGCTGGATTCCTGAGGCGGTGCTTGTCACTGCCAGCGTGACGCCGGGGCGTAAAACGCTGGAGATCCCGGCCACCGAATTCGGCTCCTTCAAATATCATCCGCTCGCCATTGCCGATTATTGCTTCCTTGGCGGCGTCGAACGGGTGACCTTCGACAAGCTGACCGCCTTTGTCGCTAGGCCGCTGCGCGCCCTTATGGATCTTGTCGCCCTGCGCAAGGTGGAATGGTCTAGCCTCGATTGGCTGACCAGTGGCATGCGGATCGATGACGAGGCGCTTCTGGCATTGACGCAAAAGGACTTTGCCGCAGTGAAGTCGGTCTACAAGCACAAGGCAGTCAACGCCTTCCTTTCCGAGCTTGAAGATGTGGTTCTGACGACAAAACGGGCTCAAGGCAGGGGATCGCTGCATGATTGACATCATCAAGGAAAAGCTCGGCCGCTATGGCGCCACCAATGCGCTTGAAGAGGAAAACGCGCTCAAGGAGATCCTCCAGGAGATTGCGTTATACGCGCTGTGGCGTACCGATTTCTTCGATTGTGCCTTGTTCCAGGGCGGCACCAGCCTGCGCATTCTGCACGGCCTGCCACGCTTTTCCGAGGACTTGGACTTTCTCCTGCGCGTGCCGAACATGGACTTCGACTGGTCCCCTTACCTCAAGGGGATGACCGAGGTGTTCGGCCAGTTCGGGCTGGCTCTGGAAGCTCAGCCCAAGCCGCGTATGGATACGGCCATTCGCCAAGCGCTGCTCAAGGACGATTCCATCGCCAGCCAGCTCGACTTGTCATTCGCAGGCACCGGCCATCGCAAGGCGATCAAGATCAAGCTGGAAATTGATGTGAACCCGCCCGCAGGATCGGCCGAGGCGACCACCTATCTTGATTTTCCAGCCGACTATGAGGTGCGCCATCAGGATCTGGCATCCAATTTTGCGCTGAAGATCCATGCCTTGCTATGCCGGGGCTTCCTCAAAGGTCGCGACTGGTTCGACTTCTCCTGGTATGTTTCGCGCGGGCTCGAACCCAATTTCGTCCTTTTGCAAAACGCGCTCGTTCAGGCAGGGCCATGGGCCGGTGACGGGTCACTCCACGTCGACATGGCATGGTTGAAGGCTGCGCTTTCTGGCACAATCACTCGGATCGAGTGGAAGGAAGCGGCAAAGGATGTCGAGCGCTTCCTGCGTCCTGCCGATCTCAAATCGGTTGATCTGTGGAGTGAGCGCTTTTTCCTCGCCAAGGTCGATAAGCTCGCCGGGGGATAAGCGGATGGATGATTGTCCGCCGGCCGCGCTAGCTTTGAGCGCATTGTGAGATCAGGCGTCAGTTGCGCTCGGTATCTCTCGCCCCACTTCATCCCGCAGCTTCGGCCCCGCCTCCATCCGCCGGGAAAGTGATTCCACAAATCCGTGCCACCTTTTCTTGCCCATCGCCTGCGCCGCCTTCATTGCTGTGTCGGGTAGCGGCGGATTGCTGGTGAGCCAGAAGCGCACGAACAGGGCAATCGCCTCATTCGTCAACTCCACATGCCATTCGAGCCGATCCAGTTGCCGTGACAGGCGATCGAGCCGCCTTGCCAGAGCGGCTTCCATCCGCTCATCCTGATCGGACTGCAGCAGGGACATCAGCGCCGCCTCCACCACTTCGGTGCGCGATACGCCGCGTGCATGAGCGCGTTCCTCCAGCAATTTGGCCAGTTCGATATCGAGCCGGAAGGTTTGTTTGCTGTGGGGCTTCTTCCTCACAGGTCGATGCCGTCATCGGGGTCGAGCGATGCGTTGCGGGCATTACAGTTCATAGTGCGATCGGCTTCCCGTTTGACCCTGGCTGCGTCATCCTCGGGCGCATCGCGATCAGGATCGAACTCGTTGATCGGTGGCTTGGGGGTGGGAACGACATCCTCATGTTCCCCCAGTTCGGGTTCTCGCCTGATCCCGGAG
>NZ_LSIS01000428.1:0-957 GCF_001556365.1 Blastomonas sp. CCH1-A6
ACCAGCAGCACCTAAATCTCCACCGAAAATTACACCACGAGCGCGGACGCTAACTGTCTCTTGGGTTTTGGCTTGCGATGGCTGAGGGGCCGCGCTTAGTGGAAGAACCGACGCACGCCGATTGTGATTGGGATTACCGCGATGCGCCATTCCAGAAATCAGGCCGCTATAAAGGAGCCCTCGCCCACCTTCCCGAAGATGAGGCTATGGCTCTGTTGCAAGAGGCATTGCGGTATTTCGACATCTATGGCCCCTTGCCATCACCGCCATCTGGTCTGCCGGGAACGACGGGCCGATACAATGTTCCCGCCAAGCTATTTGCCGAAATGGGCGTGCGCTATCTGATTGCGCTCATTCATGGGCGGACCCGGACCATTTGGTCCGAGCATGACGAGATCGTCAAGCAGCTCAACAAGTTCCACGAAGCTCGGGTTCTGGCTGACCAGCGCATCCAGCGCGATAGGGAAATAGCTGCAAACTACGAGGCATGGGCCGATGCCGAGCCGCGCCCTGACGCGACCGTGTATTTCATCGGCGCAGACGACGGCCCGGTAAAGATCGGCATCGCCACATGCGTCAAGAAGCGGCTGTATGGGCTGCAAACCTCGAACCCCAACAAGCTTTACGTCTTGGCGACTTGCCCAGGCGGGCGCGATCGGGAGCTAGAGTATCATGCCCAGTTTGCCGCTCATCGGCTGTCTGGCGAATGGTTTGAACGCACGCCCGAGCTTTTGGCCGAGATCACCCGTCTAGCAAGGAGTGCGCAGTAATGACAGACCACAACGAACCAGACCATATTCCCGACGCCAAGCGGCACATCAACCTGGCGACGATCACGCCTGGCAGCAAGTGGTTCAATGCGTCTCACGCGCAGATTGATTGCCCAGTGCACCAACCGGCAGGGAGTGCGTCATGACCGAACAGGATAAGCCGCGTTGCCAGTCTTATCGCGAGCGT
>NZ_LSIS01000043.1:0-1700 GCF_001556365.1 Blastomonas sp. CCH1-A6
CGGCGCGACCGACGGTATGCCGCACGGTCGGCGTGGCGGTCGCTGGCGACGAGGAAATCGCCAAACTTTCGGCGCGGCTCGATCTTGCCTACCGCGAAACAGCCGCGCGCGTGCCGGACAACGATGCGGTGACAATTACGAAGACCGCGAGCGCCGCCGACCTATCAATCGCACCGCTCGATAAGATCGACGAGCCATTGAGCCTCACCAACCTGCATAATGCGATCGATGCGCGACTGCCGCGGCTCGATCTCCCCGAGCTGATCCTGGAGATGCACGCGCGAACGGGGTTCGGGGCAGCGTTCACTCATGCCAGTGAGGGCAATGCGCGCGCTGAGGATATAGCGACCACGATCTGTGCAGTGCTTGTCGCGGAGGCAACCAATACCGGGTTCGAGCCGCTTGTCCGCTCGGAGGTCCCCGCCTTGCGCCGGTCGCGGCTGAGCTGGGTGAAGCAGAACTTCATGCGGGCCGAAACGCTGACGGCGGCCAACGCGCTACTGGTCGCCGCGCATAACAGGATTCCACTGACCCGTGCCTGGGGCGGCGGCGAGGTCGCCTCGGCCGATGGGCTGCGATTCACCGTGCCGGTCCGCACGATCCACGCCGGCCCGAACCCGCGCTATTTCGGGCGCGAACGCGGCGTCACCTGGTACAATCTGGTTTCCGACCGTTTTTCCGGGCTGAATGCCGTGACGGTCCCCGGTACGTTGCGCGACAGCCTCCATCTGCTGGCGGTCGTGCTCGACCAGGAAACCGAATTGCGGCCAAGCGAAATCATGACCGATACGGCCGGCTATACCGACACGATTTTCGGCGTTTTCTACCTCCTCGGGCTCCAGTTCTCGCCGCGCATCGCCGATATCGGCGGCGCGCGGTTCTGGCGTGTCGATGGAAAGGCCGATTACGGTGTGCTGGACGACCTCGCGTCGAACAGGATCAACACCAAGCTGATCGTCGAGCACTGGGATGACCTGCTGCGCCTGGCCGGATCGCTGAAACTCGGCGTCGTGCGCGCGACTGGGCTCACCCGTGTCCTTCAGACCAACGATCGCCCGACCAAGCTAGCGCGCGCGCTCCAGGAACTTGGCCGCCTCATCAAGTCGCTCTACATGCTGCGGTTCATCGATGACGAAACCTACCGGCGACGCATCCTGGTCCAGCTCAACCGGGGCGAGAGCCGTCACCAGCTCGCCCGCACCGTATTCCACGGCAAGCGCGGTGAGCTTCGTCAGCGTTACCGCGAAGGGCAAGAAGATCAACTCGGCGCGCTTGGGCTCGTCGTCAATCTGGTCGTGCTCTGGAACACGATCTACATCGACGCCGCGCTCAACCAGCTCCGCACCGAAGGTCATGTGATCCTCGACGAGGACGTCGCGCGCCTCTCGCCGCTCGGCTCCCAACACATCAACATGCTCGGGCGCTACGCCTTCACCATCCCCGACATGGTCGCGCGCGGCGAGCTGCGGCCGCTCCGTGATCCCAGCGTCACGGGCATCGACGATGCCTGAAGCCGCGCCTTATGTAGGTTTTCTGTTCCGTTGCTACTCAACCCCCGGAACAAGGAGGTAGGCAACGGGCTCCTTGTCGTTGTCGCTGCCTAACTCCTCCTCGTCGATCAGTTCGAGGCCGGGCACGCGCTGAAGGGGTCCGGTGAGAGAATGTTCGAAAACGTACGCTAAGGGATCAGAGCGATTGCA
>NZ_LSIS01000429.1:0-639 GCF_001556365.1 Blastomonas sp. CCH1-A6
CCGGAGCTAACCCAAGGAAGGCCGCGACGTGTCGTCGGCTTTCGAACTTTCGGCAGAAAACCTCTGCGACCAACATTGCCGCGCTGTTCGGGCCAATACCCTTCAGCTGCTCGAGGCGAACCGCTTTATCGCGGCATGGAAAGGTGGACTCTTCATCGAGCACAACTTGGGCGCGGTCCCTCTCGATGTCCTTGATCTGATCGTTGAGCAACGCAAGCCGTCCGAAACAGCGCTCAATCTGTCGACGAAGGTTTGGTGGCAAAGGCCGCCCATCGCCGGTGCGCATGTCGTCGAGTTGGCTCGACCATTCACCGCCCTTGATGGCTTTGACAGATCGTATGCCTTGCAACGCAAGGAGCCCCCTGATCCGAGAGATAATGCGGGTGCGCTCATGCACCAGATCGCCGCGCTCGCGCATTACTCTGCGTGCGTCCTCCTCCTCGGGAGAGGGCACCTCCACGACACGGCACACGCTTTTGTCGCCAGCGAGATAGGCTTTCAGAATCCCGATCATGGCTTCGGCGTCGATCCGGTCAGTTTTTGCGCGCCTGCCTCGCCGCGACACGAGGAAGCTGGCGGGATCTAGCACATATGTATCGATGTCGTTCGACCGCAGTAGCCTTGCGAGCCAGAAGCCAT
>NZ_LSIS01000430.1:0-15920 GCF_001556365.1 Blastomonas sp. CCH1-A6
CGATCGGAAGCTTGTCACCCATCCCGACGTAGACGCCGGGCACGGAGACCGTGCCGCCCTTGCGGCAGCTCATGATCGCCTGCCGCAGGACGTGGACGCGATCAGTGGCGAGCATCATGCTTGCCTTCACCTTGTCCATGACCGCGTCCGCCGCCCCGTGCGCGGCCGCCTCGCAGCCGACAGCATCGATGCAGCTGTCGGGGCCCCGGCCCTTGGTTCGCGCCTGCAGCTCGTCGTAGACATCGGTTTCGGCGAAGTTAATCGTCTCAGCGCCACCGGCCTCCGCCATGGCGAGTCGCTCGGGCACCTCGTCGATCGCGATCACGCGGCCGGCGCCCATCATCAGCGCGGAGCGGATGGCGAACTGGCCGACCGGACCGCAGCCCCAGATCGCGACGGTGTCGCCATGCTCGATCTGCGCATTCTCGGCGGCCATGTAGCCGGTCGGGAAGATATCCGATAGGAAGAGGGCCTGCTCGTCGGTAACGTTGTCGGGAATCTTGATCGGACCGACATCCGCCATCGGCACGCGGAGATACTCCGCCTGACCGCCGCAGTAGCCGCCCAGCATGTGGCTGAAGCCGAACAGCCCGGCGGGCGAATGGCCCATCGCCTTGGCGGCCATCTCGGCGTTCGGATTGGTCCGATCGCAGGCCGCAAACAGACCCTTCTTGCAGAACCAGCAATCGCCGCAGCTGATCGTGAACGGCACCACCACCCGGTCCCCGATCTTGAGGTTGGTGACCTCGGACCCGAGCGCCACGACCTCGCCCATGTTCTCGTGGCCGAGGATGTCGCCGGCCTCCATGGTGGGCTGGTAGCCATCCAGCAGGTGAAGGTCCGACCCGCAGATCGCGCAGGCGGTTACTTTGATGATCGCATCGCGCGGGTGCTTGATCTCGGGATCCGCAACGGTGTCGACGCGGACATCGCCTTTACCGTGCCAGCATAGTGCGCGCATGTCGTTTCCTCATCTGAGTGCATGTCCCTGTCGTCAGGGCCATGTCTATGACGCTCAACGCCTTGAGCCGCGGCATGGGTCCCTGTCCATTTGATTCGTTTACATCAACGAGCGGCCGTAAAACGGCCGTACGGCCAGCGGGTTGAACGCAGACGGCATGCCCGGCTTGAAAGCCAGCAAGATAATGAAGTGGGTCGCCCAGGCCGTGCAGCCGGCCGACACGATGGTGATAGGTTCTCACAGGCTGCGCGTCTTCCGCCCTGAGCGTATGGCATGGTCGGCCAGGGCAAAGGACGCATAGATTCCGCAGAGGCAAACCAGGCCGGCGAGCAGCACCAACCACAGATCGTGGTCGTGCCGGACGCAGTCGAAAACCTGTACGACCTGGGAGTACATCATGCTCGGCTAACGGCAAGGCGTTAAGACATCTCCAACCGGCTCATATCGGCTTTCCCTGGCTGTGATCCAGGACCAAGGAAGCCGCAGTCGGGTTCTGCGCAGCCATGAACACTTACGTTGCCGAGCCCGCGCCTGTCGTCCGAACCGGCGACCATGCTCGACTGACATAACTTGATTTCGGTCCTCCGGGTCGGTTCCCAGTCGCTACAAAGATTTATGCCTCGCATCGCCGTGGCGCTGGTGGCATTAAGGGCATGATCGGAGGATTACGTCCATGGCACGCAAGAGCATCAAAAGCGACGCGGTGAAACTCAAGGGCGAGACGGCCAAGAAGGCACCGCCGCTGCCGGCGGGTGCCGACCAGCCGACGAACTATGCCGAGCAGCAGGGCCATGGCGGCGAAACCCGCCAGACGACCTCGGACGCGGCACTTACCATGACCACGCAGCAGGGCATCCCGATCGCGGACGCCCAGAACAGTCTCAAGGCGGGTCTGCGGGGCCCCACGCTGCTCGAGGACTTCATCCTCCGCGAAAAGATCTTCCATTTCGATCACGAGCGCATCCCGGAGCGCGTCGTCCACGCACGCGGCTATGGCGCGCACGGCGTGTTCGAGCTGACCGACAGTCTGGCCGACTACACCCGCGCCGACGTGCTGAGCACGGTCGGGCAGCAGACGGAGGTGTTCGTCCGCTTCTCAACGGTAGCGGGCAACAAGGGCTCGCGCGATCTGGCGCGCGACGTGCGCGGCTTCGCCGTCAAGATGTACACGAAGCAGGGCAACTGGGACATCGTCGGCAACAACATCCCGGTGTTCTTCATCCAGGATGCCATCAAGTTCCCCGATCTGGTCCATGCGGCTAAGCAGGAGCCCGACCGGGCGTTCCCCCAGGCGCAAACCGCACACGACAATTTCTGGGATTTCGCCAGCCTCACCCCGGAAGCCTGGCACATGATCATGTGGATCATGTCCGATCGCACGATCCCCCGCTCCTTCCGCACGATGGAGGGCTTCGGCGTCCACAGCTTCCGCCTGGTGAACGCGGAAGGCAGGTCGACCTTCGTCAAGTTCCACTGGAAGCCGCGCCAGGGGCTCCAGTCGGTGCTGTGGAACGAAGCGGTCAAGATCAGCGGCGCCGATCCCGACTATCATCGCCGCGATCTCTGGGAGGCGATCGAGAGCGGTGACTTCCCGCAATGGGATCTCGGCGTCCAGCTGTTCGATCAGGAAACCGCCGACAAGCTTCCCTTCGACCATCTCGACTCGACCAAGCTCATCCCCGAGGAGGACGTGCCGGTCCGCATCGTCGGTACGCTCACGCTTAATCGCAACGTCGACAACTTCTTCGCCGAAACCGAGCAGGTCGCCTACTGCACGCAGAACATCGTGCCGGGCATCGACTTCAGTGACGACCCGCTGCTGCACGGCCGCAACTTCTCCTATCTCGATACCCAGCTGAAGCGGCTCGGCAGCCCGAACTTCACCCACCTGCCGATCAATGCCCCGCGCTGTCCGGTGATGAACTTCCAGCAGGACGGCCACATGGCGATGCGCAATCCGAAGGGGCGCGTGAACTATGAGCCGAACAGCTGGGGCGCGGAAGGCGGTCCGCGCGAGAACGCGGAGATCGGCTTCACCAGCTTCCCCGCCGAGGTTCAGGGGACTAAGCAGCGGGTTCGGTCCGAAACCTTTGCCGATCATTACAGCCAGGCGCGGCAGTTCTATCTCAGCCAGCAGCCGATCGAGCAGAAGCACATCGGCGACGCGCTGGTGTTCGAGCTGTCGAAGGTAGATCGTGTCGACATCCGGGCCCGGGCGGTCAGCCACCTGCGCAACATCGACGAGGATCTCGCCGCTACCGTTGCGGACGGGCTCGGCCTTGACCTGCCGGACGCCGCCAAGGCGGCCAAGCCGACGCTAGACCTGCCGACATCGTCGGCGCTCTCGATCGTCGCCAACGGCCCGGCGAATTTCGCCGGGCGAAAGATGGGCCTGCTGCTGACCGATGGGTCGAGCGCCGAGCTGTTCAATGCGCTGACGAAGGCGCTGGAAGCCGAAGGCGCGGTCTGGGAGGTGGTCGCGCCGAAGATCGGCGGGGTCACGCTCGACGACGGCACCAAGGTCGCGGCCAAGCAGAAGATCGACGGCGGACCTTCGGTCCTGTTCGATGCCGTCGCGGTGCTCCCGTCCGAGGAGGGGGTTGCGATGCTCGCCAAGGATGCGGCCTCCAAGGACTTCGTGGCGGACGCGTTCGGCCACTGCAAGTTCATCGGCTACACCGATGCAGCCGCCACGTTGTTCGACGCTTCTCGAGTGCCGGAGCTTGACGATGGCTTCGTAGCCCTAAGCAAGAGCAAGGACGTCAAGGCGTTCGTCACGACCTGTCGTGACCTCAGGTTCTGGGCTCGGGAGATGAAGGTCGATCTCGACGCGGCGGCCTGACGACCCTGGCGGGAGCGGCAGGTGGACGTCCTGCCGCTCCACTTAACGGCAAGCCTCATATCGCACGGACGTGGGACGTGCTGCCTCGCTCGCGTTCAAGGGGATCGGGGCACACCGTCGGCGCGGGCCGCGGTGACGACCCAGCGGCGGGTGCGGCGCACGGTGCGAACCGTCCAACGACGCCCGGTCTCTGCGAGGAACCGGGCGTGGATTCCTGCCGCGTGCTGGGCGAAGTCGTAGTAGTCGATCCTGTGGTGCGCGAGCACGATGGTGCCGTCTCCCCGCAGGCGAGCGGCCATCTCACGCGCAACCCGGGCCATCTCTCGCGCTGAGAGGTAATACAGGATCTCGGCGATCACGATCACGTCATAGACGAGACGTGGCGGTCGACCGGGGAGCACGAGCAGCGATGCGCACGCACGAGGCCAGGCCGCGACGGCGCGTGCCGTCAGGTCGACCCCCTCCCTCGTGCCCTCGGTCGCATCGAGGCACAACGCCATCCTCGCGATCGCGGCACTGTTGGATCCGTTGCCGCTGGCCAGCTCCAGCACCCGTCCGACCGGTCGGTGACCTATCGCGTGCAGGATCACGGCACGCTTCACCGCCTCGTCACGGGCGGTGAAGGTGCGCCAGGGATCGTCGTCGCCGGCGAACTTGGCGGCGAACCCGGCAAGATCGATCGGGCTCGTCACTTCGAACCCGGCCGGTAGCGCTCGACCGGACGAGCAAAGGCCGCAAGCTCGTGTCTCGCGATCGTGAAGCCTGCTGGATCATCGGAAACGGCGCCGAGCTGCGTCCGGTAGACGCGGATCAGCGACCGCTTAACCGGAACTCCTCCGGGCACAGCGATGCGCCATGCCGGTCCGGACCTGTCCGGGCGAGGCGGCCACACGCGGTAGGTCAGCCGACCGGCGCCACCCGGGCATCGGGCGACGGCCGCTGCTACGGCGCGGTGATCGGGATGGTCGTCATCGCAGGCCGGTCCGACGATGAGATCGAGATCCCGGCATCGTGCGACCTGGCGGCGCAGCGCGCGATAACAGCGTCCCGGGATCGAGGGCAACTGGCCATCGGGCAAATTGAGGAACGAGACGTCGCCAGCAACGATGCCGAGACGACGTAGCGCATGAAGGCTCTCACGCTGGCGCGCCGCGACCAGTCGCGCTCTCGGCCATTGTCGGCTGCCCCGGTGAGACGCGGCACCATCGGTCACGACCGCAACCCGGACCCGAGCTCCATGGCGGCGAAGCCGCGCAATGAGGCCTGCCGCGCCGATGACCTCGTCATCCGGGTGCGGGGCGATCACCAGCGCGACACGTACGTTTCGCAGCGGGATCCTCACAGAATGGGGTCGAGGATGTGCTCGGCGACAGCCTGGCCGACGCGAAAGCGATGCGCGTCGGGCGCAGGCTGGCGCAGGTACACCATGAGATCGGCGATCTTTGCCGCCAGCGGATGCGATAGGAACAATCCCTGCAGCCCCACCGCCTCCTGCGCGATCGTCAGGGCGCGCTCGGCAGAGCCGGCGATCGATAGCCGCGCAGCGGACACCCGGGCGAGGCGTTCCGCATCCGTCCCGCTGAACCAGGCGCCCGCCGTGTCGCGGATGCTCGCCGCTGCACCCTGGGCAAGCAGGAACAGGTCGGCGAGGCGCGATGCCTGGAACGGATCGGAAGCGCGCTCGTGGGTGGTCAGGTGGTCACGCACTGCATCGAGCAGGCCGGCGATGCCCCCGGCATGAACCGCGGCGAAGCGCAGCGCGCCTCCGCTGAAGAACGGCTCCCGCGCATAGCTGCCGGGCTCGCCGATACGGCCGTCTTCACGGATCACAGAGCCGGACCAGCGCACCAGATGTGTCTCCGAGCGCTGCATGCCGATCGTCTGCCACCACTCCCGATCGATGGCAGGCGGATCGGCATCCAGGTCGAGCAGGAGCAGCTGCGGCCCGCGTTCGCTATCCGCAGTTACCAGCGCGTGAGTCAGTATCCCCGCCCCCGATGCATAGCCCTTGCCGCCGGTCAGCCGTCCGCCGGTAAGCACCAGCGACTCACCCGGCAGGCCCGCATTCCACACACCCAGCATCGCTCCCGCAGCGATCCGCGCCCGCAACGCAGCGACCTGGGACGACGTGCCGTATCGAAACACGATTTGCACCGCATCGACATGCCCCTCCAGCAGGCGCCCGATGGGGAGATCCCGGCGTCCCGCAGCGTAAAGAGGGCGGAGCAGGTCCAGATATGCCTCGGGCGTCGTCGGATCGCCGGCGGGGTCGGTCACCCACCCTGCCGCGACGATCGCATGGCGCAGAGCTTTGGTCGTCGTCATACCGCCTGCTCGCAAAGCTGGTGCTCGAGCGTTGCCAGGGCATGCTCGGCCTCGGCGAGGGTGACGTCGGGTATATCGGGCAGCGCCGGCACGACACGCATGGCGAACGCCTCTGCGTTGGGGCAGTCGCGCGCGACGCCGATCACATGGTCACCGGTCAATCCGATACGGTCGCCGAAGCGAGCTGCGACAAAGGAATCGGGGAGCCCGGCCCAAATGCGGCGCGCCTCCGCCTGCTGTCGGTATTGCCATGCCGCCCCTCGGGGATGCGGCATTGAGGGTGCCCCGTGATGGTCGATGGCACTGAGCGCAGCCGCCATGCCGCCCGGCGCCCGGCCGAGCCGCCGTGAGGAGGTCGCAACCACCATGCCGGGATCGCGGCGCACGCGAAACCCGGCGCGCCCGGCATCGTCGAGCAGGGCGGCGTCCTCGCCGCATGGCACCGGCTGGAAGCCACCCAGCGCCTGATAGGCTCCGGGTCGGAAGGCCATGTTGGCGCCTCCCGAGCAGTGGGAGCCGGTCGGACTGTCCCACGGAACGGGGTCGACCGATCGTCGGTAGGCGTGAAGCCGATCGAGGTAGCGCTCGACCCTCCCCTGCACCGGATCCCGCTCCGCTGCGATCCGGACGATTCGCCCGGCGACAAGGTCGGCCGAGGCCAGGCCCTGCAGTGCCGCCCTGACCCAATCGGCACGGGGCTGGCTGTCGGCGTCGGTCGTCAGGAGAATACCGTGGGGCGTGCTCGCCGCATGATGCAGGCCGAGGGCGATGGCGGCCCGGCGTGCACGACCGGCATTGGCATCAGGGGACGGGTCTCCCTGAGCCACCGTGAACGGAAGGGCCATGCGACCAGCATGCTCGAGTATTACCTGCTCGCTCGCATCCGAGCAATTATCAAGGAGGAAGAACACGGCAGCCTCGACGTCGCCCAGGTCCAGTCGCTCGATCGCCTCCAGCAACTTCGGTAACGCAGTCTCCTCGTTGCGGACCGGAACACAGATCGCAGCTGACACAGGTCGCAACGGCACCCCCACCATCGGTTTCGCAGGACCGGCGACCCTGCCTTGCAGGACTGTAGGTGATAAACGCCGGTTTCGATAGCTGCTCGCGGTGATGCAAGATGCCAGATCGTCATGCAGGACTATAGGTTTGCCCGGTTTCAACCGAGATATCGGCGTCGGGTAGGTAGCCGTCGAAGTTCGCGCCGCGCACCTACAAGCTGCTGTTCGACATGGCAGGCTACCCGGATGCGAAGGCGGTGCCATTCTTCCCCGAGATCGATCCCGTGTTCCGCGTCACCGACCCTGCCGCGCACTACCATGTGCCGGTCGTGGTCAGCCCCTTCGGCTACTCCACCTACAGGGGCAATTGATCACCGATCACGCCTCGATCCCTGCCTGGTGCATCGGCTTATAGAGCTCGTGCTCAAGCGACCGCAGGTAGCGGTCGAGGCGCTCTACCAGTGTTGCGACGTCCGCAGCATAGGCTGGGACGTTCGAAGCTATCGCGTTGCTGCTCCAACGCCGTATGTGGTCGGAGTAGCGTAGCCGAAGCTCGCGATCCTCTTCCATGATCCGCTCGTAAGTCGGCATCTGGTCGGCGAAATAGCCTCGAGCCTCCTTGTTCCAGCCCTGCTGTGTAGGCAGATGCTCCCGTACCGCATTGGCCAGGTTCATTCGTAGCCGGCCGAGGTCGGTAAGCGGAGGTCCAGCCCTGACGCAGTCACGAAGTGCGTAGGCAGCGGCGCGGATCGCCTCGTGGGAGCGCCTGCTATCATCGGGCCTCATCATCTCGTTCTACTCGCCATCATCTTACTAGCCGTCATTGCTGGCGCGCCGCGCGCCGATCATGGCCGTCTGAGCTGCCCCCTTCTGAGTGGTCCATCGACTATTACAGTCTGGACCAAGGAAGGGACGACGAATGCCTGCGAAGAAGCACAAGCCCGAGGAGATTATCGGGAAGCTACGTGAGGTTGAGATCATGCTGGGTCAGGGCGGCACGACCGCCGAGGCCTGTCGGCGCATCGCGGTCAGCGAGCAGACCTAATACCGCTGGCGCAAGGAATATGGTGGCCTGAAGACCGATCAGACTCGGCGGATGAAGGATCTGGAAAAGGAGAACCTGCGGCTGCGCCGGGCGATCTCGGATCTGACGCTGGACAAGCTCATCCTGCAGGAGGCAGCCAAGGGAAACTTCTGAGCCCCGCACGGCGTCGGCGCTGCATCGACCAGGTCCGGGAGGTGCTGGATGTATCCGAGCGGCGGGTGTGCCGCGTGCTCGGCCAGCACCGGTCGACGCAGCGCAAGGTGCCGTTCGGGGCAGATGACGAGCTGGCGCTCACCGAGGATATCATCGCCCTTGCCAGGCAGTACGGGCGCTACGGCTATCGCCGGGTGACGGCGCTGCTGCATGCGGCGGGTTGGTCGGTGAACCACATGGCGTAATCAGGAGCGGTGCTCGTTGGGATAGCCTGTCGTCCCCTGAAGAGGAGGACGGAAGATGACCTGCTATGTTGGCCTAGATGTGTCGATGAAGGAGACCGCGATCTGCGTCGTGGACGAAACGGGCGATCGCATATGGGACGGTAAGTCGCGAACGGACCCGGACGCTATTGCGGCCGTGCTGGCGCGGAGGGCCGCAGGAGCCGTGAGGATCGGTATCGAGACGGGCCCGATGACCGTGTGGTTGTGGCACGCATTGACCGAGCGAGAGCTGCCGGTGGTGTGTCTTCATGCCAGGCATGCTGCGGCAGCGCTGAAGCTGCAGATGAACAAGACGGACCGCAACGACGCGTTTGGGTTGGCACGGCTGGTCCGCTCGGGCTGGTACCGGCCGGTCGCTGTTCGCTCGATGGATACGCACCGGTTGCGTGCGCTCCTGATCACGCGAGACCAGCTGGTCGGCATGAGCACCGCGCTCATCAACAAGATACGCGGCCTGGCGAAGACTTTCGGCATTCTGGTCGGACCCGGGAAGGGTGGCACCTTCGAACGTCAGGTCCGGGCAACGCTGCCGGACGATCCGGTGGTCGCCGCACTGTTCGAGAGCCTACTGGCGATGCTGAGCACATTGCGGGAGCAACAGCTTGCCATTGCCAAGCAGCTCGCCCGGGTTGCCCGGCAAAGCGGCGCCTGCCGCTTGATGATGACGATGCCCGGCGTCGGACCGCTGACGGCCGTCAGCTTCATGACCACCATCGAGGATCCTCACCGGTTCCGACGCTCGCAGGATGTCGGCGCCTATCTCGGTCTCACTCCGCGTCGCTACCAGTCGGGCGAGGTCGACATCAACGGCCGCATCTCCAAGTGCGGAGATCGTCTCACCCGCAAGCTGCTGTTCGAAGCGGCCAATGTCATGCTGTCGCGGACCTCGCAGGCGTCGGCGCTGAAGGACTGGGCTGCCGCCATCGGCCGGAGATCGGGCTTCTGGAAGGCGCGCGTTGCGCTGGCCCGCAAGCTGGCGGTGATCCTCCACCGGATGTGGATCGACGGGCGAGGCTTTGACCCAAAGGTGACTGCCATGGCCTGATATCTGCTTTCCGAGCTGCCGCCCCGCCAGGGTGCGGCCACGGCCATCTCGTGACCCGCTTCGTGACCATCTGGAACACGGGAACCACATCGAGAGGCCGGCGATCTGGCGCCATGCTGAGGCTGGACCCGTCCTGACCTCGAAGACGACAACGATGCGCAAAAGAAGATCGACTACGAGCACCTTGGCAAACGGCTTGACCGATTAGACGATAAACGGGTGGAACGGATCTGGCGACGCGAGGGGCTGAAGGTGCCGCAGCGCCAGCCGAAACGCGGCCGGTTATGGCTGAACGATGGCTCGTGCATCCGGTTGCGGCCGGAGTATCCGGGGCATGTCTGGGCTTACGACTTCGTCGAGGAACGCACCCATGACGGACGCAAGTTCCGCATCCTTACCATTATCGACGAGGCGAGCAGGGAGTGCCTGGCACTCGTCGTCGCGCGCCAGCTCAAACACGAAGACGTACTGGCAGCGCTGGCCGAGTTGTTCATCGAGCGTGGTCCGCCCGCGCATATCAGGTCGGACAACGTCCTATGTCTGGAAGCAGCGGCGGGTTTTGGCCAGCAGATATCCATGCGCCGACAACCATCGGCGCGGCATGCAATCTGAGCCAGATGGCTTCCACCGTCAACGGGATCGCTCCCTGCCATAGCAAACACAGGATCCAGCGGCGCCGGGGCGGCCGTGGTCCTCACCATCCTTAAAACGAGATACGCACCCAGGTGGAAGGCCCGAACATTATCTACAGGGTCGCTCGACGAGCGCCCTCACGGCACTTGCAGAGAGGGGTCCTTCCACCTGGCATCCGACCGTTCGAGGAACGGCCGGTACTCTGTCCCCGTCTTGACGACGGCGTGAGCCACGCGCGCCATCTTGGCGGTGAGCGCCGTCATCGCCTTGCGGCGACGGTCGGCATCGTCCGCGTGCCCGGCGGTGTACCGTCCGAGCTTGTCACGGAAACTGTTGTCGCGCTGACGCGCGGCGACCTGGGCAGCCATCCAGAAGGTGCGGCGCAGACGCGCGTTGCCGTACTTGGACAGCTTGGTGCGGCCACGAAACGTGCCTGACTGGCACGTTGCGAGATCGAGGCCGCAGAACTTCAGGAACTGTCGATGATGGTTGAAGCGACGCAAATCACCGGCCTCGGCCAGAATGGTCAGCGCGTTAATCGGACCAATGCCCGGAATGTTGCGCAGCAGCTTATAATCAACATGCTCGGCCAGCCTGTCATGGGCAAGCCGCTCTATCTCGTCACGCTGGTGGATGAGGCTGCGTCCCTGCGCGATGACCATGCGGAACATGGTAATTGCTGCCGAATCCTCCGGGACCGGCAGAGCCACCGAAGCGCAGGCCGTTTCGTATATGTCATTGACAAGACGGGCCTTGGAAACCTTGCGGCCGATGAGAGGCCAGGTGAGTTGGCCCCCGAAATGACCTGACAGGGTCTCGCTCTTAGATAAGAGTGAGCCATATGACTGAGCATACGACTAGGCGCTACAATGGCGGCGAGGTCCTCTCCGGGGTTCAGCGCCGGAGGCGCTGGACCCCGGAGGAAAAGGTCCGGATCGTCGAGGAGACGTATCTGCCGGGCATGAACGTGTCGCTGGTAGCCCGGCAGCATGGCATCAGTGGCAGCCAGATCTTCACCTGGCGCAGGCTGGTTGCGCAGGGTGCGCTGACTGCCGCCGGTGCCGGCGAGGAGGTGGTGCCCGCCTCCGAGTACCGGTCGCTGCAGAACCAGGTCGCCGAGCTGCAGCGCCTGCTGGGCAAGAAGACTATGGAAGCCGAGATACTGCGGGAGGCCGTCTCCCGGGCCGCAGGCCCAAAAAAACTCCTCTTGCGCTCGATCTCGTTGCCAGGGGACGACCGGTGAGCGCGGTGGCCGAGGCGTTGGGCGTCAGCCGCCAGCACCTGTCAGCCATGCACAACCGGTCGCCTACACGTCGGCGAGGTCGACCGCCTCTACCGGATACCGACTTGGTCAGCGACATCCGGGCGCTGATCGCCGATCTGCCCACCTACGGTTATCGCCGGGTCCACGCCCTTCTGCGCCGCCAGGCTGCCAGGATCGGGCGCACAGCGCCCAATCCCAAGCGGGTCTACCGGGTCATGAAGGTGCACGGGCTGCTGCTTCAGCGCCACAACGGCAGCCGGGAGGAGCGGCGCCATGATGGTCGCGTTGCCGTCGATCGGCGCAACACCCGCTGGTGCTCTGACGCCTTGGAGATCGCTTGCGACAATGGCGAAAAGGTGCGCGTCGCCTTTGCACTCGACTGCTGTGACCGCGAGGCCATGGGGCACGTTGCTACCACCGGCGGCATCACCGCCGAGGACATCCGTGATCTGATGGTCGCCACTGTCGAGCATCGCTTTGGCCCGGTGAACCGCTTGGCCTCGCCCATTGAATGGCTCAGCGATAACGGCAGCCCTTACGTTGCTCACGATACTCGCCGCTTCGCGCGCGACATCGGCCTCGTACCCCGCACCACGCCGGTCAGCTCTCCGCAATCGAACGGCATGGCCGAAGCTTTCGTGCGCACCCTCAAGCGCGACTACGTCCGTGTAAACCCGACGCCCGATGCACGCACTGTCATCGAGCAACTGCCCCGCTGGCTAACCCACTACAATGAGGTCCATCCGCACAAGGCGCTAGGCTACCGATCACCCCGCGAGTACATCACCCAAACCCGCGAGGCCTCGTCAGGCAATTAGGGGGCAACGACACCAGGCAGCTGCCGAGAATGCCCCAGCGTCGAGCGCGGTGATGCTGGCAGGAGTGGGGAACCGCTCGATGAGCGCGAGAAACCAGTCGGACCGGCTGTTGCCTGCGAAGCGGGCGATCTCGGGGAAGTACAGCGGCAGGTAGTGGGTCAGGATGCGGTGCCAGGTCTGCGTCTTCATCCTAGAGATCGTTTCGTGGGTCTTCGAGAGTTCCTGCAGGTCATTGATGCCCGCGGCGAGAGGATCGACGTAGCGCTGCGTCGCACCGATCCGCAGCATGTGCAGGATGACCTGCGCGTCCTTGGGGTCGTTCTTGTCCCAGCCATTGTGCAGCGCCTCGCGCGTTCTGGCGAGCGCGACCGACGAGATGAGGCGCAGCTCGAACCCTGCCGTCAGCAGCCGATGTGCCAGCGTGCGATGGTAATTACCCGTCGCCTCGAACCCGACAATGATAGGGCGCCCGATGGCAGCGAGTTTTTCGGCAAAGCCGTCATAGTCCTGCCTGGTTGCCATGACGGTCATCCGCCGGCGCCGGCCGCCTTCCGGTCGCTCGATGAGAACCTCCTGCCGGCTCTTGGACATATCGATAGCTACCAGCACGGCGCCGGCAGGCGTAGAGGTGAGCTTGGTCATGGTCGGTCAGCCTCCAAAGTGTTGTCTCGACAACCTCACTTTAGATACCTGCTGACCGGTCATGGCTTGCCCTGATGAAGCCTGCGGCCGCTACGCGGCCTTGTCTTCATCAGGGCCATAGCGGCTCCCAAACCAGCGCTTCCCAATGTGCTATGGCAGCGAGTTCATCGCCGCCGCCGTCCAGACCTGGCTCAGGCAGATCGGCGTGAAGACGCTCTACATCGCCCCGGGCTCGCCATGGGAGAACGGCTACAACGAGAGCTTCAACGGCTCGCTGCGGGATGAGCTGCTGAACGGCGAGATCTTCTACACCCTCGCTGAAGCCAGGGTGCTGATCGAGGCGTGGCGGCGTCACTACAACACTGTCCGACCGCACAGCAGCCTCGGCTATCGACCACCCGCCCCGGAAGCGGCGACACCGCCATTGCCGGCCTCCGGTTCCGCTTCGCTCCACCTCCGACCGGCAATGGCGGCGGAGACGACAATGCACTAACTATCAACCCGGACCACCCGGTGGGGGCTGCTCATAATCACCACTCCTCGGCGGTCACCCCCTTTCCCTCAAACGATGGTATTATGGGAATGCAGGCTGCTGATGTTCGCAGTTGCAATATGGTCCGATCAGTGACTATCTAGAGGCCTTCGACGGACCCGGATTGATTCGGGTGGCTCGGCCCGGCGCCTATCCCCGGGATAACCTTAGCGAATTTGGGCCTCGCTTCCGAGTATCGTTGATTGAACGCGTCTGACGGCGTGCGCCCCTCGCTATTGCGATCAGGTTTCTACATGACATTTGCTACTTCGCTTCGACGCGAATGGCTCTCGAACCCGCGCGCCGACGTGCTTGCGGGTATCGTCGTCGCGCTCGCGCTGATCCCGGAGGCCATCGGCTTCTCGATCATTGCCGGCGTCGATCCAAGCGTCGGGCTGTTTGCCTCCTTCTCCATCGCCGTCATCATCTCGCTCGTGGGCGGACGCCCCGGCATGATTTCGGCCGCAACCGCCGCCATTGCGGTTCTTGTCCTGCCGCTGATCCGCGATCACGGCGTCCAGTACCTCTTTGCCGCCACCATCCTCATGGGACTGATCCAGGGCGTCGCCGGCTTCCTGAAGCTCGACCTGCTGATGCAGTATGTGTCACGCTCGGTCATCACCGGCTTCGTCAACGCGCTCGCGATCCTAATCTTCATCGCGCAGCTTCCCCAGCTAACGAACGTCGGGTGGGAAACCTACGCGATGGTCGCGGCGGGCCTGGCGATCATCTACCTGTTCCCGCGTCTGACCAAGGCGATCCCGTCGCCGCTGGTCGCGATCGTGATCCTGACGATCGTCTCGATCTATGCCGGCATCAAGGTCAACACGGTGGGCGATATGGGCAAGCTGCCCTCGTCGCTGCCAGCGTTCGGCATCCCACAGGTGCCGTTCACGCTGGAAACGCTGCGCATCATTTTCCCCTATTCGCTGACGATGGCGGCGGTTGGCCTGCTGGAATCGATGATGACCGCGCAGATCGTCGATGATCTGACCGACACGCCATCGAACAAGCGCCGCGAGATGAAGGGGCAGGGTATCGCCAATTTTCTGACCGGCTTCCTCGGCGGGATGGGCGGCTGCGCCATGATCGGGCAGTCGGTCATCAACGTGAAGTCGGGCGGCTCCACCCGCCTTTCCACCTTTGTGTCGGGCGCGTTCCTGCTGTTCCTGATCGTCGTACTGGGGCCGCTGGTCGCCCGCATTCCGATGCCGGCGCTGGTCGCGGTGATGATTATGGTGTCGATCGGCACCTTCTCCTGGGGATCGATCAGGAACCTCAAGAGCCATCCGTGGCAGTCGTCGGTTGTCATGCTGGTGACGGTGCTGGTTGTCGTCTCGACGCACGATCTGGCGCAAGGCGTGGTCGCAGGCGTGATCCTGTCCGGTCTGTTCTTCGCCAGCAAGGTCAAGCGCCTGTTCGACGTGGCATCCGAGCTGAGCGCGGATGGCAGGACGCGGACCTACCGCGTCTCGGGTCAGGTGTTCTTCGCCTCGTCCGAGCGGTTCGCCGACGCCTTCGACTTCAAGGAGGTGCTGGACAATGTGGTCATCGACCTGACCGCCGCGCACTTCTGGGACATTTCGGCGGTGGGGAGCCTCGACAAGGCGATCCTCAAGTTCCGCCGCGAAGGCACCCATGTCGAGGTCATCGGCCTCAATCAGGCGAGCGCGACGATGGTCGATCGCTTCGCCGTCCATGACAAGCCCGGCGCCGAAGCAGCGCTCGGCGCCCACTGAGGAGAGGGCTTATGAACCGCATATTGGCCTGTATCGACGCATCCACCTACGCGACCAGCGTCGTCGATCTGGCGGCCTGGGCCGCTACCCGGCTCGGGGCCGATGTCGAGCTGCTGCACGTCGTCCAGCGCAAGGATGCCGTGGCATCGCGCAACGATCATAGCGGCGCGATCGGCCTCGGTGTCAAAAGCGAGCTGCTGGAAGAGCTGACCCGCATCGAGGAAGCGGCGGGGCGTCTTGCCATCGAGGAAGGGCGCATCCTGCTGGACGCAGGCGGCACTCGCTTGAAGGAGCAGGGCATCACGGTCGCGTCGATGCACCTGCATGGAGGGATCGTGGAGACGATCGTCGAGCGTGAAGCCGATGCTGCATTGGTCATCATCGGCAAGCGCGGCGCGTCGGGCGAGTTCGCGACCGACCATATCGGCTCCAAGGTCGAACGGGTCGTGCGTGCCAGCGACAAGCCGGTGCTGATCGCCTCACGCGAAGCCAAGGCACCTGACGCGGTGGTGATCGCCTTCGACAACAGCCCCGCCGCCTGCCGCGCTGTCCGTCATGTCGCTACCTCGCCGCTGTTCGGTGGTTTGCCAGTACACCTCGTCATGGCGGGGCCGGATGATGGCAAACACCGCGACC
>NZ_LSIS01000431.1:0-30648 GCF_001556365.1 Blastomonas sp. CCH1-A6
GTGCAGGGCAAGGCGGCGGATGCGCGCATCCTCAGCGCCTTCGCGCTCGACCCGGCGGATGTCGAGGCGCATCTCGCGCAGCGGATCGAACGCGTCAGCCGGTGCGATTTCGTGGTCGATAGCAGGCGCGTCGAGGCGCGGCTCGAGCGGCGGCTGGGCGCGATCCGGCTGGCGAGCGCGCCCGATCCCGCGCCCGATGCCGATGCGGTGCTGGCGGCGCTGCTCCAGGGCGTGCGCGATCATGGCCTAGCGCTGCTCGACTGGGGCGACAAGGCGCTCGCGCTGCGCCAGCGCGCCGCCTTTGCCGGGGTCGAGGCGCTGGACGAGGCGCATCTGCTCGAAACGCTCGAAGACTGGCTCGCGCCGCTGCTGACGGGCAAGCGCGCGCTCGGCAGCATCGGGACGGGCGACCTGCACAATGCGCTGCAGGGCTTCGCCGGATGGGACGCGATGCAGGCGATCGAGCGGACCGCGCCCGCCGAATTTACCAGCCCCGCAGGCACGCGCCACGCGATCGATTATGCCGCGAGCGCAGGCCCCACGGTCGAACTGCGGGTGCAGGCGCTGTACGGGCTGGACGAGCATCCCGTCGTGGGGCGCAACCGCATCCCGCTGGTCCTGTCGCTCACCTCACCGGCGGGACGCCCGATCCAGACAACGCGCGATCTGCCCGGCTTCTGGCGGGGCAGCTGGCGCGATGTCGCCAAGGACATGCGCGGCCGCTATCCGCGCCACCACTGGCCCGATGCGCCTTGGGAGGCGACCGCGAGCCTTGCCACAAAGAAGCGCCAGGGGCTCTGACGCACTAACCCAGTCAGCCGAAAACGCGCTTTCCGTGCGTGACCCGGTCCGACATCGCCATCGTGGTGAGCTGCGCGTTGACGCGGATGCAGCTCGGCATCACGCTCGCATCGGTGACCAGCACGTTGGCTACGCCGTGGACCCGCTGGTCGAGATCGACCACGCCCTTGCGCGGATCGGCGTTGATCGCGTTGCCGCCATGCGGATGGCTCGAGGAGAGCACCACATCGTCGGGCTCCTCGATATGCTCCTCGAAGAACCGGTCGATCTCGGCATCGCTCATGCCGCGCGAGAGCGTCTCGCCATGCAGCAGCGCCGGATAAACCTCCTCCGCGCCACCACGGAAATGCACCTTGGTCAGCGTCGCGAGCGCGCGGCGCAGCACGGCAAGGTCGCTCTGCTCGAGCTCGAAGCCGAGCTTGCCCTTCCTGATCGTGCCGCGCCGGTCCGCCGGGAACAGCACGCCCGCCGAGGCGAGCCGGCTATAATTGAGCATCCGGCGGAAATGCTCGTCGAACCAGCCGGGGACCAGCGAGGCCATGCTCATGGGCGGCTGAAAATGGCTCTCGATCAGGAAATCGGCGCGGTCGACAAAGGTCGCCATCTGGTCCTCGTCCCAGGCGTAGACCGGACCCGGCATCAGCGCGGGGACCGGGCAGGCGATGTTGAGCGAGATGCCCTTGCCGGTCCCCTCGATGCCGCTCGCCGAGAGGATGTTGCTCGACGCGATCGTCCCTGCGGCGACCACGACGCCTTTGGTCACACGGATCGTCTTCGCCCGGCCATCGGGCAGCAGCACCTGCACAGATGAGGCGACCTTTCGCCCCTGATCTTCAAGACCGGACCAGCCGATATGCGATACGGCGGCATGCGCCAGAATGCGTGCCTTCCGGGGCGCGTGCAGCGTGGCATGGCGCAGGAAGCTCTCGGGCATCGCCTTCTTGCGGCCATAGGGGCAGCCGGTGTTGCAATATCCGCACGACACGCAGGCATTGGGCTCGGTCTTCTGCCCCCAGTTCTTGCGGAACCAGCCGGTGACCGCGCGCGCATCGAGCGGGTCGGACGAGCCCGAAGCATAGGCATCCCAGCCGTGTAGCAGCCGCGTGCCGTTGTTGCGCCCCAGCCGCCGGTCGATCTCGTGCACGCCCAGCCGCGTCTCGACCCGGCAATAGGCCGCTTCCAGCGCATCCTCGTCGACCGGCGCACCGATGCTGCGCCAGTGCGCTAGCACGTCATGCGCGTCGGGATGCGTCTCGCCCTCGCGCGCCAGGCGCAGGCAGATGCCGTTATTGACCACGGTCGAGCCGCCGACGGTGCGCCCCTGAAAGACGATGATGTCGCGGTTGCGCGTGGTCTGGATCGCGCCGTCCTTGAACAGCGATGATGACATGTGCGCCTCGTTGGGCGTCATCCGCGCGCTGGGGAGATAGGGGCCAGCCTCGACCACCAGCACCTCATAGCCCTGATCGGCGAGGTTCGATGCGGCGACCGCGCCGCCCGCGCCCGATCCGATCACTACCAACTCGACGCTGTCGGGGATCGCATCCTCGCCCACGAACACCGTATAGGGCAGGTCGTTACCGGTATATTCGGCGATTTCGGGATCGTCGGGTGTGCCCGCGCGCGTACGGTGGCGGGGCAGGGTGAAGCCGATCGCGTTGAACACCGGGTTGGCGCGGTTGGCATCCTCGGCAGCCGCGTCGCTGACATTGGCGTCGTCCTGGTCGATCCAGTGGCCGTAATAGCCCGCATAAACAATGCCGCGGATGCGGGCCATGTCCTGGAACAGGTCGATACGGCTGTTCTTCAGCCGCCGCTCGATCCGCCAGATGCGGAACGAGCGCGGCGCAAAATGCCAGAAGGGGCCACCCAGCACGATCCAGGTCGCGATGACCGACAGCGCGGTATCGCGCGGCGTGTTGCCCTCGATATTGCCGAATATGCCCTGGAGATTGTCGACCACCTGCTGCGGTGAAATCGCCATCTGGGCGGGTTCGACCAGCATGGTTTCCGCCAGCCGCTTCCAGATCGCCGCCTCGAACGGATTGAACGGTTTCCTTCTCATCGCGCGAATCCCCCCTTGTCCCGAGGATAGGGTAGCAGCGAGCCCGCGAATTGTAAGAAACCGTAAGATTAAGCGGTGTTAATCCGCAGAGTCAGTCCATCGCGCAGACCTGCGCGTCGAGCTTGCCATCCGCCACCGTCAGTCGGTTAAACGACGGCCGGGTCGCGCGAACCCGCTCGGACAATGTGCCAGCACCGATCAGACGGATCGGACCTGCCTGCGTTTCGACATTCAGGTCGAACGGGTCATGCACATGGCCGGACAGCACCGCATCCGCGCCTGCAGCGGCTATCGCCTCGAGTGCGGCGCGACCGCCGGTGGTGCGTCCGCTGCTCTGCGTTTCAGCCTCGATCAGCGGATGGTGCGCCAGCACGATGCGCAGCTTTGCATGGTGGCCCGGATCACCCAGCGCCTGGAGCGCCTGATGCAGCGCGCGCTTGCCGACCCGGCCCTTGGACCAGTTGAACCGCCATTGCACCCTCGCGGTGGTGCGCAGCGACACCAGATGGACGTGATCGAGCGTGACGCCCTCGTGCAATTGCTCCTGCAGCCGCATCACGCGGCCATAGGGCCGCCAGATTCGGCGGACCGGGTTGAAATAGGGCAGGTCGTGATTGCCCGGCTCGATCAGGACGGGCCTGCCCAGATCGGCGAGCCAGGCCTGCGCGGCGGCGAATTCGGCCGAGCGTGCGCGCATCGTCAGATCGCCGGTGATGATGACGATCTCGGGCTGCTGGTCGGTGACGACCTGCTTGAACCAGGCGAGCGCGGCGCTGTCCTCGGCGCCGAAATGCAGGTCGCTGGCGTGGAACAACAGCGTCATGGGGCAGCAGGCGCGCGGGTTTCGATGAAATTGTGCGGGGCCTGACCGAGGGCGAGGGTATCGCCAGGTTTGGCTTCGGCGGGCTCGCCATCGATTAGAAGGCCGATCGTCTCTGCCTCGCTGACCAGCGTCGCGGTGCGCGCGCTGCCCAGGTCCTCGCGCGGCCCCTCGCGGAAATCGCCGCCGAGCCAGGCGCTGGCATGGCTGAGCACTTCACCGACGGAAGAGGCGGTAAAGCCGCACAGCGCCATGCTGCTGTCGCGCGGCGCCGCAAAGATCGCGGGGAAGCGTCGCTCGTCGCCTTGGATGCCGACCTGCGGCCCACCCAGGCTCTCGGATATCGCCGTAGGGATGGCGTTGAACACGAGATCCGCAAGCTCGGTATGGCGGGCATTCTCGCGCACCCTGGCCCAGCTGGTGGTCGGCCCGGCGATCACCCCGACATAGGCGATGCTCTGGCCGATCTCGACCGTGTTCAGCTTCGTCGTGCGCCGGTTGCGCGCCGCCTCGGCGATGATCGATCGGCAGGGCTGCTCGCCGTGCAGCGCGCGGGCGAGCAGGTTCATCGTGCCGCCGGGCAGGATCAACACGTCGCCGTCCCAGCCTGCCGTCTGTTTCAGCGCGCTGTTGGTGGTGCCGTCGCCCGCATAGATGGCCAGCGTTGCAACGCCTTCGCGGTCAAGCTTGTCAGGCGTTGGCAGGTCTTCGTCGGGGCAGCGGACGATGCAGTCCACCGGATGGTCGCTCTCGGCGAACCAGGTAACAATGTCGGCGATCACGGCGTCGTCATAGCTGCCGCTCGCCTCGTTCACGATAAGCCAGGTCTTGGTCATGCGCGGCCTACGCGCCAGTGCGGATTTGGTTCTTGTTCCACGTCGATTTTCCGGGCGCTCTATTCCCTGCTGACAGGTGCGCGCACCCCTGCTAATCGCGCGCCATGACCGACCTCAAGCACATCCGCAATTTCTCCATCATCGCGCACATCGACCATGGCAAATCGACGCTTGCCGACCGGCTGATCCAATGGACCGGCGGGCTTTCCGAACGCGAGATGTCGGCCCAGGTGCTCGACAACATGGATATCGAGAAAGAGCGCGGCATCACCATCAAGGCGCAGACGGTGCGGCTCAACTACACCGCCAAGGACGGCCAGCTTTACGAGCTGAACCTGATGGATACGCCGGGCCATGTCGACTTCGCCTATGAGGTCTCGCGCTCGCTCGCCGCGTGCGAGGGCGCGCTGCTCGTCGTCGATGCCGCGCAGGGCGTGGAAGCGCAGACGCTGGCGAACGTCTACCAGTCGATCGAGCACGACCACGAAATCCTGCCCGTCATCAACAAGATCGACCTGCCTGCCGCCGAACCCGAGAAGGTGAAGAAGGAGATCGAGGACATTATCGGCCTCGACGCGTCCGAAGCGGTGCTGGCCAGCGCCAAGTCGGGCATCGGCATCGAGGAGATCCTCGAGCAGATCGTCCAGAAGATCCCCGCGCCCAAGGGCGACCGCGATGCGCCGCTCGAGGCGATGCTGGTCGACAGCTGGTACGATCCGTATCTCGGCGTCGTCATCCTGGTCCGCGTCGTCAACGGCGTGATCAAGAAGGGCCAGCAGATCAAGTTCATGGCCGGCGGCACCGAGCATCTGGTCGACCGCGTCGGCTGCATGCGGCCCAAGATCGAGAACCTGCCCGAACTGGCGGCGGGCGAGATCGGCTTCATCACCGCGCAGATCAAGGACATCAGCCAGACCCGCGTCGGCGATACCATCACCACGGTCAAGAACCCCGCGCCCGCGCCGCTGCCCGGCTTCAAGGAAGTGCAGCCGGTGGTGTTCTGCGGGCTGTTCCCGGTCGATGCCAACGACTTCGACAAGCTGCGCGACAGCATCTCCAAGCTGCGTCTCAACGACGCCTCGTTCAGCTTCGAGATGGAATCGAGCGCGGCTTTGGGCTTCGGCTTCCGCTGCGGGTTCCTGGGCCTGCTGCACCTCGAGATCATCCAGGAGCGGCTGACCCGCGAGTACGATCTCGACCTCATCACCACCGCGCCGTCGGTGGTGTACAAGATCAAGCTGACGCACGGGAATGGCGAGATCGAGCTGCATAATCCGGCCGACATGCCCGATCCGACCAAGATCGACGAGATCCAGGAGCCGTGGATCGAGGCGGTGATCTATTGTCCCGACGAATATCTCGGCAGCATCCTCAAGCTCTGCCAGGACCGGCGCGGGCTGCAGAAGAACCTGACCTATGTCGGCGGTCGCGCGCAGGTGACCTACGAGCTGCCGCTCAACGAGGTGGTGTTCGATTTCTACGACCGGCTGAAGTCGATCTCGCGCGGCTATGCGTCGTTCGACTATCACCAGATCGGCTATCGCGAGGGCGATCTCGTCAAGATGTCGATCATGGTCAATGCAGAGCCCGTCGATGCGCTGAGCATGATCGTGCACCGCGGCAGCGCCGAGACGCGCGGGCGCGGCATGTGCGAGCGGCTCAAGGACCTGATCCCGCGCCACCTGTTCAAGATCCCGATCCAGGCCGCGATCGGCGGCAAGGTGATCGCGCGCGAGACGATCGCCGCGATGCGCAAGGACGTTACCGCCAAATGCTATGGCGGCGACATCAGCCGCAAGAAGAAGCTGCTGGAAAAGCAGAAAGAGGGCAAGAAGCGGATGCGCGAATATGGTTCGGTCAGCATCCCGCAGGAAGCGTTCATCGCCGCGCTGCGGATGGGCGAGGAATGAGCGTCCGCGCCGCGCCGGGGCTCAGCCCTGCGGTGCGGTGATCTGCTCTGCAGCGGGCGGGGCGGGTTCGGCTGACGCCACGGGTGCGGCGAGCGCTTCGCCTGCCTCTTCGGCAGGCGAGATGCGCATCGGGATGGCCATCGCCACGCCATAGCTGATGATCAGCGTGGCCAGGATCGACCACATCGCAACACCGGCCAGTCCGACCAGCTGGGCGACCAGCTGGCTGATCATGCTTCCGCCCTCGCCATAGCCGACGCCGCCGAACGCATCGCTGATGAAGATCGCGACCAGCAATGCGCCGACCAGCCCGCCGATGCCGTGCAGCGCGAAGGCGTGGTTGCTGTCGTCGATCGCCAGCGTCTCGGTGACGAAGCGCAGGCCGAAATAGCAGGCCGGGGCGGCAATCACGCCGATCAGGATCGCGGCACCCGGCGAGACCAGGCCCGAAGCCGGAGCGATCGCGGCAAGGCCTGCGAGCAGACCGTTGACCGCGCCCATCGCGCTGACGGTGCGGGTGCGCAGCTTCTCGATCAGCAGCCAGACCAGCGCGCTGGTGCACGCGGCGACATGCGCGTTGATGATCGCGCTGCTGGCATCGTCGGTCGCCGCCAGCGTCCAGCCTCCGGTCAGCGCGAAATTGCCGATGAACAGCAGCGCGCCGCCTGCAAGCACCATGACCGGATTGTGCGTCGCTGCAGCAGCGCCGGGCCAGCCGGTGCGCCGTCCGATGACCAGGGCGGCCACCAGGGCGGAAATGCCTGCGCAGAAATGCAGCGCGATGCCGCCGGCATAATCGAGCACGCCAAATCCGTAGAGCCAGCCGCCGCCCCAGATCCAGTGCGCGACGGGTGCATAGACGATCAGGCTCCACATCCCGCCGAACGCCAGAGCCCAGCCGAAGCGGCCGCGCCCGGCCCAGGCACCTGCGACGAGCAGCGCGGCGAGCATCGCTCCCGCGATCTGGAACAGCACGAACGCGCTTTCGGGCACGGCGGTGCCGAAGCGGACATTGCCGAGCGCGATCAGCATCCAGGCATTGCCGCCGCCGATCACGCCGCCGCTGGGATCGCCAAAGGCCAGGGTATAGCCGACCACGACCCAGAGCAGCGAGACAAGCGCGGCGATCGCGGTACCGTGCAGGAACACACCCTGCGCGGCGCGCGCGGTGCCGCGCCCAGCCTGCATCAGCAGCACGCCGGGCACCGCGAACAGCATCAGCAGCGCGCCGCAGATCAGCATGAAGGCGGTATCGCCCGAATTGGAAACATCGAGCGTCGCGGGATCGACCAATGCGGGTGCGGCCCATGCGGGCGCGGCGAGCGCTGCTGCAGCGAGGGTGAAAATGCGCGCCAGCCTTGCGATCATGCTCTCGACTTTCCCAAACCGTGCTGTCCTGAAACGGGACAGCCTATCTGCCGCGTCATGCCGCAGTTTGGCAAATAATCGATTAACGCGCGCGCATTTCTGCGGCGAACGGAGGGTTTACATCCAGCCTTCGAGGACCTGGTCGGGGGGCCTATGCCCATCAAACCAGAAGCGAATATTGGCGATGACCTTGTGTCCGGCAACCTCGCGGCCTTCGAAGGTGGCGCTTCCGACATGTGGCAGCAGCACGACATTCTTCAGCGCGAGCAGCCGTTCGTCGACCTGTGGCTCGCGCGGATAGACATCGAGCCCGGCTCCGGCGATTCTGCCATTCTCGAGCGCGTCGATCAGCGCGGCCTCGTCGACCAGCTCGCCACGCGCGCTGTTGATCAGATAGGCGCTCGGCTTCATCAGGCCGATGCGGCGTGCGTCGATGATGCCGCGGGTCTCGGGGCTGCGCGGGCAGTGCAGGGTGATGATATCGGACGAAGAGATCAGCGCATCGAGATCGGGCTCGAACGTCGCGCCGAGCATCTGCTCTAGGCTTTCGGGCAGGCGGCGGCGGTTGTGATAGACGACATTGAGCCCGAAGCCGCGCGCGCGATGCGCCACCGCCTGGCCGATCCGGCCCATGCCGACAATGCCCAGCTGCTTGCCGCCGATGCGGTGGCCGAGCATGCCCGAAGGACTCCAGCCCTCCCACTGGCCCGACCGCACCAGCTTCTCGCCCTCGGCGAGGCGGCGCGGCACCGAGAGGATGAGCGCCATGGTCATGTCGGCAGTATCGTCGGTGAACACGCCGGGTGTGTTGGTGATGATGATGCCGCGCGCGCGGGCGGCTTTCAGGTCGATATGATCCACGCCCGCGCCGAAATTGGCGAGCAGTTTCAGTTTTTCGCCTGCGCCCGCAATCAGCTCCGCATCGAGCGCATCGGTGACCGTCGGCACCAGCACGTCGCAGGTTGCCATGGCAGCGGCCAGCTCGTCGCGGGTAAAGGCGTGATCGTCGGCATTGAGCGTGACATCGAACAGTTCGGCCATGCGCTCTTCGACGGCGGGGGCGAGCTTTCGCGTGACGATCACGCGCGGGCGGCTGCCCGGTTCGTGCGGCGGCTGAGACGGCCTGGATGCGGGGCTGGATGGCATATCTGTGCTATGCCTCAACCGCCCCAAAGGTCAAGCTGCGGCACTTGCTTGGCACAGGTTTTTTGGCTTAAGCGATTCGGGGTGAAGGATCGTCGGGTGCGATGCTATAGTCTGGCCGACGGGGGTATATTTGATGCGTGCACCATGGTTTTCAGGACTGATACTGGCCGGTCTGGCAGCCGTGTCGCTGTCGGCTGGTCATGATGCTGCAATCGCGCAGGCAGAGGTCGAGGTGCCCTATTGGGCGTCGGTCCAGAAGGACGAGGCCTTTGCGCGCGCTGGCCCGATGGCGACCTATCAGATCGAATGGGTGTTCCGGCGCAAGCATCTGCCGGTCAAGGTCATCAAGCGTTATGGCGCGTGGCGTCAGATCGTCGATCCGTCGGGCTGGACCGGCTGGATGCATTCGAACATGCTGAGCCGCAAGCGCACCGCGATCGTGACCGGGTCGGTCATCGCGATCCGGTCTGCCCCGCGCGACAATGCCAGGCTGTTGTGGCGCGCCGAGCCGGGCGTGGTCGGAGAACTCGGCGATTGCGAAAAGGGCTGGTGCGAATTCGCGGTGGACAAGCGCGCGGGCTGGGTAAGGCAAGACCAGATCTGGGGCGCGGGCGAACCCTGATGCGAATATGTGCTCGTCAGAAGTGGGCCCGCCCACCGTCCCCAGGACGATGGGCGGACTTGCTTCCTACTGGCGAAAGGACAGTTACCAGTAGAAATTCGGGATCACGCGGACGACGGTGCCGGTCCGGGTGTTGACCAGCAGCATGTCGTTATAGTGCCGCACCCAGGTCTGACGCACGCCGGGGTTCGGCAGGCGATAGTTGCGATAGTTGTTCACGACATAGCGCTGGCCGTAATAGTTCGGCGCGATGCGCACGCCCGGGCGGAACTGCTGATAGCGGAAGTTCGACCGGAAGGCGGGGCCGCGAAACGCCGCGCGGTTGCTGGCGCGATAGTCGCGATAGTCGCGCAGGTCTTCGCGATATTCGCGGCGGGCATCGCGCACGTCGCGGCGCTGGTCGCGCAGATCGCGCTGCTCTTCGCGAACATCGCGGCGGTCGCCATAGCGGCGGGCATCCTGCACGTCGCGGCGATCGCGGCGCAGTTCGCGCTGCTCCTGGCGCAGTTCGCGTTCGGAACGGATGACCTCACCGCGCGACTGGGCGAAGGCGGGGGCGGTTGCGACCGGCAGCGTGGTGGCCAGCATCAGGGTGCCGATCAGGGCTTTCGAGAGGGTCTTCATGTCTTGTACTCCTGTCATGGCCTGAGCAGGGGGATCGCTCTGGACATGTTCAGGAATACGCCCATCTATCTGAACGGGTTGCGAATGTTGCGCTCATTTTCGCGTCATCTTGTCGCAAGATGTAATGACAGGCTGGCGAAGCCTGGCCTCCGGCTTTTCTTACCGTCATCCTGAACTTGTTTCAGGAGCCATCTTGCCCCAAGAGCCGAGGCCGCGTGGGGAGAAATAGGCCCTGAAACAAGTTCAGGGTGACGGCACAGGCTGGGATCGAGGTCGGCGATCAGTCCCCCGCCTTGCCCTTCGGCAGCAGATCCGCCGGGTCGTTCGCCACGATGCTCAGCACCGTCGCCCAGGCTGCGACATTCTGTTGCAATTTCTTCGGGTCGATCTTGTCGAGCGTGTCGTCGGGCGTGTGGTGCAGGTCGAAATAGTCGGTGCCGTCCTGCTGCAGGTCGATCGCGTTGACGCCCAGCGCCACGGTCGGGCCGACATCGGGGCCGCCGCCCGCGACATCGTTGCTGCGCCCGATGCCGAGCGGGGCGAGCGCGTTGGCGATGCGGGTCTTGAGGTCATCGGTCCCTTCCGGCAGCCTGAAATCGACCTGCCAGATGCGGTCCGCGCCGAAATCCGATTCCATCGCGAGCACATGGTCCGCCGCGCCATGCGCCTTGGCATAGGCGATGCCGCCGAACAGCCCGACCTCTTCAGCGCCGAACCAGACGACGCGGATGGTGCGCCTGGGCGTTCCTGCGTCCATGATCAGCTTGGCCGCCGCCGCAGTAATCGCGACGCCAGCGCCGTCATCGATCGCACCGGTGCCGAGATCCCAGCTGTCGAGATGCCCGCCGACCAGGATCACGCCCGCTTGCGGATCGCTGCCCGGCACCTCGGCGATGACATTGCCCGATTGGGTGGTGCCGATCTGGCGCGGGGTGAGCACTAGCTTCATCTTCACCGCCTCGCCCTTTCGGGCAGCGCGTGCGATGATGCGCTCCAGATTCTCGGCGTCGGGGATCGAGATCGCTGCCGAAGGGATGGGCACGCCGCGCTCGCCGAAATTCGTTCCGCCGGTATGCGGATTGCGATGATAATCGGTGCCGACCGAACGGATGACGATCGCGGCAGCGCCCTTTTCCGAGGCCAGCGAGGGGCCGATGCGCCGCACGCCGCCGAACTGGCCATAGCTGGCGCCGTTCTGCGTCCGCGTCATCTTGTGGCTGACGAACGCGATCTTGCCCTTCAGGCTGCCCGCGGGCGCGGCCTGGAGATCGGCGAGCGTGCGGAAATAGACGACTTCCGCCTCCAGCCCCTTGTCGCCGGTGCTGGCCGAATTGCCGAGCGCGGTGATGTGCATCTTTGCAGGGTAGGGCGCGGTCACCTCGGCGCTTTCCTCGCCACGCACCCAGGTCTTCATGTCGAACGGTTCGATGCGCACGTTGGAAAAGCCCATGGCCTTCAATCGCTCGACCGCCCAGGCGCGCGCCGCCGCCTCGCGCTCCGTCCCGGCAAGGCGCGGGCCGATCTCGGTCGTCAGGTCCTCGACAATGCTATAGGCGGTGCCATCGCCAAGCGCCTTTTGCTGGATCGCGGCGGGATCATGCTGGGCAGCAAGGGGGAAGGGAAGGGCGAGGGCGGCGAGGGCCAGCAGGGTGCGTTTCGTCATGGCCGCATGGCTTAACCACACGTTCCGGCTTTGCCAATGCCGACTTGCCGCAAAGCCCCGTCACCGCTAAGGCGCGGGGCAAATCCACCTATCCGCATAAGGGCGTTCTTCCGCATGGCTGCTCAATATTCCTTCGTGATGAAGGGTCTGACCAAGACCTTTCCCGGCGCGAACAAGCCGGTGCTCAACGGCATCCACCTGCAATTCTATCCCGATGCCAAGATCGGCATCGTCGGCCCCAACGGATCGGGCAAGTCGACGCTGATGAAGGTGATGGCCGGGATCGACAAGGATTTCACCGGCGAAGCCTGGCCGGGCGAGGGCATCACCGTCGGCTATCTGGCGCAGGAGCCCGAGCTCGACCCCAACAAGACCGTCAAGCAGAACGTGATGGACGGCGTGCGTCCCGTCGCCGATCTGGTCGAGCGCTTCGACGAGATCAGCGCGCTGATGGCCGATCCGCCCGAGGACGCCGATTTCGACGCGCTGATGGAGGAAATGGGCACGCTGCAGGAAAAGATCGACGCGGTCGATGGCTGGACGCTCGACAACCAGCTCGAGATCGCGATGGAGGCTCTGCGCTGCCCGCCGGGCGATGCCGATGTCACCAACCTGTCGGGCGGTGAACGCCGCCGCGTCGCGCTCTGCCGCCTGCTGCTCGAAAAGCCGAGCATCCTGCTGCTCGACGAACCGACCAACCATCTCGACGCCGAAAGCGTCGCCTGGCTGGAAAAGCATCTGGTCGACTATCCGGGCAACGTCATCCTCGTCACCCACGACCGCTATTTCCTCGACAATGTGGTGAACTGGATCCTCGAGCTCGATCGCGGCAAGTATTTCGTCTACGAGGGCAATTACTCGACCTATCTCGACAAGAAGGCCAAGCGTCTCGAGCAGGAAGCGCGCGAGGACGAAGGCCGCCAGAAGGCGATCCAGGACGAGCTGGCGTGGATCCGGCAGAGCCCCAAGGCGCGCCAGACCAAGTCCAAGGCGCGTATCAAGGCGTTCGACGAGCTGGTCGAGGCGCAGGAAAACCGCGCCCCCGGCAAGGCTCAGATCGTCATCCAGACCCCCGAGCGCCTGGGCGGCAAGGTGATCGAGGCGCACGGCCTGACCAAGGCCTATGGCGACAAGCTGTTGTTCGAGGACCTGTCGTTCACGCTGCCGCCGGGCGGCATCGTCGGCGTGATCGGGCCGAACGGTGCGGGCAAGTCGACGCTGTTCAAGCTCATCACCGGCAAGGAACAGCCCGATAGCGGCACCATCGCGATCGGCGATACAGTCAAGCTCGGCTATGTCGACCAGAGCCGCGACGATCTCGACCCCAACAAGAATGTCTGGGAAGAGGTCTCGGACGGGCTCGATTTCTTCAAGCTCGGCAAGCACGACGTGCCCACCCGTGCCTATGTCGGCGCGTTCAACTTCAAGGGCCAGGACCAGCAGAAGAAGGTCGGCCAGCTTTCGGGCGGTGAACGCAACCGCGTCCACATGGCCAAGATGCTCAAAGAGGGCGGCAACGTGCTGCTGCTCGACGAGCCGACCAACGATCTCGACGTCGAAACGCTGCGCGCGCTCGAAGAGGCGCTGGAAAGCTTCGCCGGCTGCGCCGTGGTCATCAGCCACGACCGCTTCTTCCTCGACCGCCTGTGCACGCACATCCTGGCGTTCGAGGGCAACAGCCATGTCGAATGGTTCGAAGGCAATTTCGAAAGCTACGAGGAAGACAAGCGGCGCCGCCTGGGCGACGAGGCGGACCGCCCGACCCGCATGAGCTACAAGAAGCTGACGCGCTGATACTCTCCCCTCCCGCGTACGGGAGGGACTCTTAGCCCTCCCCCTCGATGGGGGAGGGTTGGGTAGGTGTGAGCGTGCCGAGTTGTGCCACGCAAGCCATGACACACTGCCAGCGCCCAGCCGCTTCATGGTAAGCTATGCTTTCGGAAGAGACTTAGAACTCTTCGAACGTCCTGTATCGGATAGATTGAGAATGGTCGCCGCTTGTCAGTCGGTACCGAAAACGCCTGTCCCCTAAGGCGTCCTGGGCGGGGAGGCACTGATCGGGCCAATCCAGAAGAAACCGTCAAACACCGGCGCGCCATCAACATCGTCGGCTTCTTCAAGCCCGATGAACGGATCTGGCCCGAATGCTTGCTCCCCCTTGCTGGGATGCGCACCACAATCCAAATCTTCTGGACGCATCGCCGTGCTGGTCGGATCGGTGCCCGGCTTTAGCTGGCAATTCCAGGCCGTACCGTCTGCATGACGCATTTTCAACGAAACCACCCTGCCAAATTGCGAGAGGCGCCGCGCCATCGGATCGAACTCAATCCCGTGTTGGCTTATCGTCGTTTTCTGTGCGTGCAGCTTGCCGACCAGGACCAGCACATAGTCATAGCTATGCGCCATTGACGCGGTTGCGATGTTCTCGGCCTGCGCCGCTTCATGAGGTCCCTGACCCGGTAGATTGGCAAGACGAGACTGCTGGCGCTCGTCTCTGAAGCCGTTGAAAGCCACGATATCCACCGGCAAGCCGCTCTCCTTGAGGAGATGGAGCCCCATTGTCATATCGAACATCGCTTTGCTCGCGACCCCATCGGACCGACCTGCAAATCCGAGCATAGCGAGTTTCTCTTCGAAATCGTCCGCGTTCCATGCAGCCTGAAGCGTGGCATTTTCGGATGCATCGTGCTCGATTGCGACGAGGACCCGCTTGTTCTGCCGCGCGAGAGCGCAGGCTAACGAGCCGACAAAACGCGGACCTTCGTTGGTGCCGTGCAACTCTCCGAACACGACAAAATGCGGATCAAGCTTTGCTATGTCCGACCAGCCAGCGGGCAGGTCACAGGGGGCAGCAGCTCCTGCCGATTCTTCTCCCCACGCTGCGGTGCCGAAAGCCAGTGCAAGCGCAGAGGTAAGAGCAAGAAACAGTTTGTTCATACAAATATTTATCTCAGGCGAAGATTATCTCAGCTTTATAGAGGAAATCAAATCAATCTAGCTCCACCTTGGGATCGGATTTGGAAACGTCAGCTTCTACCTGCAATTTTGCGGTCGCCGCTTTTTTGTATGAGGCTGTTTCATGGGCTCTCCCCTTGTCTTCCTGAACTTGTTTCAGGACCCATCGTGCCCGCAAAGCCGAAGCCGCGTGGCGAGAAATGGACCCTGAAACGAGTTCAGGGTGACGGGTGGATCAGGCGCAAGGGCGGCGTGCCATGCGCCGACAAAAAAGCCGCGCGAACCATCAGGCTCGCGCGGCTTTTTGCAATTCAAACCCCAACCAGATCAGGCGTCGAAATCGCCGCCCATGCTGCTGGTGCGCGCCGGGGCCGAGGCGGTGAGGCGCAGGGCTTCGGCCGACAGGCTCAGCGAGCCGATTTCGTCGGCATCGTCGTCGTCGTCGACCTGGACCTTCTGCATCGACTGGGTCAGGCTTTCCTTGAGGTCTTCCGGAAGGATCGTCTCGTCGGCGATCTCGCGCAGCGCGACGACGGGGTTCTTGTCGCGGTCGCGGTCGATGGTCAGTTCGGCACCGCCGCTGATCTCGCGCGCACGCTGCGCGGCGAGCAGAACCAGGTCGAACCGGTTGGTGACCTTGTCGATGCAATCTTCAACGGTAACGCGCGCCATGAACGGGCTCCAGACTCTATGCGAATATGAGGGAAAGGCGGCCCCTAGCGGCTAAGGGCCGCAGAGTCAATGATAGGTGGGTGCCTGAGCGCCTTCGCCGCCCGCTTTCCAGCCCCAGAACAGGTAGCAGGGGGGCACGTTCCAGCCCTCGAAGCCGCGATCGACCCGGTCGAAATAGGGGCGGATCAGCTGGTTGGTGAAGCGGGTGAACTGATAGACCAGGAACGCGCCGCCGGGGCGCAGCGCGCGATACGTCCCTTGCGCGATCGCATCGGCAACGCCATCGGGCAGGGTCGAGAGCGGCAGGCCCGAAAGCACGTAATCGGCATGGTCGAACCCGTGCGCGGCGATGATGGCCTCGACGTCCGCAGCCGATCCGTGGACCGCGACGAAGCGGCTGTCGGGAATGGTCTTGCGCAGATAGCGGATGAAATCGGGGTTGGTGTCGATCGCGATATAGGTCGCGTTGCGGGGCAGGCGATCGAGCACCGCGCGGCAGAAGGTGCCGACGCCGGGGCCGTATTCCACGAACAGCTGCACGTTCTGCCAGTCCACCGGGCCCAGCATCTTGCGGATGGTGCGGTCGGACGAGGGAACGATCGATCCCACCATGCGCGGGTGCTTGAAGAATTCCCTGGCAAACACGCCCCAGGCCCCGAAAACCCGCTCTGCGCGCGCTTTTAGCCGCTGCCGCAAGGGCAGCTCGGCCAGGTCCGTAGAATGCATGAAAAACCCCTCGAATGGCTGTCAACGAGCAGTCACAATTGCAGATTCCAGAGGGTTAAGCAATCATGTGTGTCAGTGTTGCATAGCAGTACTTTGCAAGCGGGCCCCGAGCGCCTAGACCAGCGCGCATGAGCGGAAAAGCGGATTCCCGGATTCATGCCAACGGCGCGATCGCCGTGATCTTTGCTGCGCAGCATAGCGGCCGCGATGCCGAGGGCTATGGCGTCATGGCCGATGCGATGGATGCGCTCGCCGCGCGCCAGCCGGGCTATCTGGGCATGGACCATGGCGGCGTGCAAGGCGGATTCGGCATCACCGTGAGCTACTGGGCGGACGATGCGAGCGCGAAGGCATGGCGCGACAATCCCGAGCATCGCGCTGCGCGCGAGGCGGGGAGGGATCGCTGGTACGATCATTACACGCTGCATGTGGCGAGGATCGAGCGGGGCTATGCCTGGCCATGAACGTCCACCAGCCCCCCGAACCGGCGAGCGAAGCCACGCAGAAGCTGCCTGCCGACCGCATGGCTTTGCTGTTCACCGTCATGCTGGTGACCGCGGCGGGCAATACCGCGATGCAATCGGTCATGCCCGCGATCGGCACGCGGCTGGGCGTCGCCGATTTCTGGGTGAGCCTGGCCTATAGCTGGTCGGCGCTGCTGTGGATGGTGTGCGCGCCGCGCTGGGCGCGCATGTCCGATCGGCGCGGGCGCAAGGCGCTGATGAACCTGGGGCTGCTCGGCTTCATCTCATCGTTCGCGCTGTGCGGGCTGACGCTGATCGCCGGACTGCACGGCTATCTCTCGGCGCTTGCGACCATGCTCATCTTCGCGCTGTTCCGCAGCCTTTATGGCGGGCTGGGCTCGGCCGGCCCCCCGGCTGTCCAGGCCTATGTCGCCGCGCGCACCAGCCGGGCGGAGCGCACCCAGGCGCTGTCGATGATCTCCTCCTCGTTTGGGCTCGGCACGGTGATCGGCCCCGCACTCGCGCCGCTGATCATCCTGCCCTATCTCGGCCTGCCCAGCCCATTCTTCGTCTTCGCCGCGTTCGGCCTGCTGGTGCTGGTGACGCTCAAGCTGCGGCTGCCCGACGATACGCCGAGCTATGCCGCGCGCGGGCGGCTGGTGTCCGAGCCGATGAGCTCGGGGTCCGCAGGCGAGGTCTATGACGCCGACGAGCATGATGCCGAGCCCGAGCCGGTCGCTCCCGTGGTCGAACGCCTGTCGTGGCGCGATGCGCGGCTGCGGCCCTGGCTGATCGCGGGGCTGGTCGGTGGCCATGCCAATGCGATGATCCTGGGGCTGGTCGGCTTCATGCTGCTCGACCGGCTCGATCTGCGCGCCACGCCCGAGCTGGCAGCTGGCCCCACCGGGCTGGTGCTGATGGCGGGCGCGTTCGCGACGCTGCTCGCGCAATGGGGGCTGATCCCGTATCTCAAGATGGGTCCGCGCACCTCGACGCTCTGGGGCATGGCGCTGGCTGCGAGCGGGTGCACGATGGTTGCCTTTTCGGAAAGCCTCAATGCCATCACCCTGGGCTTTGCGATTGCCTCGCTGGGATTTGGCCTTTTTCGCCCGGGCTTTACCGCCGGTTCCTCGCTGGCGGTGACAAGGGCGGAGCAGGGGCAGGTGGCGGGCATCGTCGCCTCGGTCAACGGCGCGGCCTATATCATCGCGCCTGCGATCGGCGTGTGGCTTTACAATATCGCGCCGCTCGAATCGTTCGCGATCATTATCGGGCTGTGCGTGTTCGTGCTGGTCTGGGGGCGCACGGCGCTGCAGGCGGACGAGGTGCTGGTGCGGCCGAACTAGAGCCCGCGCCAGATCTTCAAGGGCGTATCGCCACGCGGCTGGCGGACATGCGCCGGGCAGGCGCGCGGGCGGTAATCCATCCCCAGGCACAGCCGCACCTCCTGCAGCCAGCCGCGGCCGTTCGCCTTGAACGCGATGGCGGTTGCCGGCATTCCCGGGTTGAGCCTCGCGATCTCGCGCCTCAGCATCCCCTGGGTCAGCGGCCGGCGCGACAGCCGCTCCATATCGGGCAACTTGATTGCCTGATACAGCTTTCGCGCGGTCTGGAAATAACGTGCGGGATCGCGCGCCATGCAGTTGCCGTGCTTGTCCCACTGGTGCTGGATCAGCCACTGCGACGGCATGATGCACAGATTCTGCCGGACCACCGTCAGCGGCACCGGTGACGGAGGCGTGGCGCAATATTGCGGATAGACGGCGGTTTTGCCTTCCGGCCAAAGCCCGTGCAGCACGAAGCCGAATTCGCCGAAGCGGCGGCTGCATTGCAGCGCCTGGCCTGCGTCATCCTCGCGTCCCCGGCAGAATTCGGGCGACCAGCTCAGCGCCAGCGTATAGCCTGCGACCGGGACCACGCGCTTGACCGCATCGCGCCCCCGCTTGTCCTGCGGCAGCGGCGAGAGCTTTTCCGGCATGCGGCACTGATAGGCCTGGGCAAGCACCGATGCCGGTGCAAGGGCCAGCATGGTCGCGATCAGGGCCGCCGCGCCGCGCATCACGCCGCCTTGAAATCGAGCCCGATATCGGCGGCGGGCGCGGACTGGGTGATACGCCCGACCGAGATATAATCGACCCCGGTTTCGGCGATGGCACGGATCGTCTCCAGCGTCACCCCGCCCGAGGCTTCGCATGGCACCCGCCCGCCGACCAGGGTCACCGCGCCGCGCAATGTGGCAGGCGACATGTTGTCGAGCAGCAGATGCGTGGCACCGGCAGCCAGCGCGGGTTCGATCTGCTCGACATGATCGACCTCGACGATGATCTGGCCGATGCCCGCAGCCACCGCACGGCGCACGGCTTCGCCGATATCGCCAGCAACCGCGACATGATTGTCCTTGATCATCGCCGCATCCCACAGGCCCATGCGGTGGTTTTTCGCGCCTCCCATCCGGGTCGCGTATTTCTCGAGCAGGCGCAGACCCGGAATGGTCTTGCGGGTATCGAGCAGCACTGCGCCGGTCCCCGCGATCGCATCGACATAGGCCCGCGTCAGCGTCGCGATGCCGCTCAGATGCTGGACGGTGTTAAGCGCCGAACGTTCGCCGGTGAGCAGTGCGCGTGCCTTGCCCGAAACGCTGAGGAGGTCAGTGCCCGCTGGCACCGCATCGCCTTCGCCGACCAGCCGCTCGACCGAGCAATCGGGGTCGAGCGCGCGGAAAAACGCCTCGGCGATCGGCAGGCCTGCAACCACTATCGGGTGCCGTGCGTCCATGACCCCGTCGAACCGCGCCTCGGCAGGGATCACGCTTTCCGACGTCACGTCACGGGAGTCGGGGCCAAGGTCTTCGGTCAAGGTTGCAGAAACGAACCGTCCCATATCGAAGTCGTTGATCGAAAAGACCATCCCGCTAAATCCCCTGGCTGATACCGCGCGCTGCGGATGGGACGGAGCACCGTCCATCCTTGTTCGGACCCGCATTAGGACAAGCCTGGGACTGCTGCCAGAATGAAGTTGATGCCGCCTCATCGATCGGACAGCCCCGGGCCATGGTGGCCGCCGCGCAGTGCGGCATTGGCAGCACTCATCTTTTGTGTTTCGACCTTCTGCGTTTCCGCCTTTCGGGCCTCGCTCAATCCCGATGAGGTGTTCGATCTCTACAATCCCAAGCGAATCGTGCTGATTGTCGCTGGCGCACTGGTCTTCTGGCTGTCGATTCACGGGCGGGCCGGAGCGCGGCCGGGTCTGAAGATGCTGCGACGCATGGCGCTGGTCGGCCTGCCGGGGCTGATGGTCCTGTTCGTCCTGGCCATGGCCATGGATATCTGGGTGCTGCACGACACGGCCAATATGGCTGCGCTGAACCTGCGCTGGATATTGTTGTGGAGCGGCTATTTCGGCACCGGCCTCGCCGCCTGGCTGGCGCTGCGCTACGGTATGGCGCTGGCCGAGGCTGAGCAGCGGGCCGCGATGGATCACGGGGCAGGCGCAAGGCGAACGGATGCGCCCGACCACGGCTTCTGGGTCAAGACCGGGCGGCAGGCGATTCACATCGCGCAATCCGAGGTCGAATGGATCGAGGCGGAAGGCAATTATGTCCGCATCCATGCGCAGGGCGGACATAGCGGGCTCGTTCGCTCCACTTTGGCGGCAATCGAATCGCAGCTGATTGCCGAGGATTTCGTCCGCATCCATCGGTCGGCACTGTGCCGGCGATCGGCCATCAAGGGCTATCGGCGCAAGCCGAGCGGAGCCTTGCTGGCATTGCTCGCCAGCGGAGCCGAAGCCCCGATGGGGCGGCGCTTTGCACGCCATCTGACAGACGAGCTGAGACCGTTTCCGGGCGATCCAGCCCTGGCGGATGATACCGTATCACCGCACGAAGGTGAGATCCGGGCGGCCTGACGTTCGTCACAAATGCAGGATGTCTGCGTCACTCGGCTTGGGACGCAGGCTGGCACCGCGCAAGGCGGAACGATGTTGGAATTGCTCGAACGTCCCGCCGCGACACCTGCACGCGGCACCCAGGATGATGTGATGAACCGTGCCGCTTTGTGGATCGTCGATGCGCTAGCCGAAGAGCTGGCCCGCGACATGACGCAGGATCGCAGGATGCTGGTTCAGGCACTGCTGCGTCGCGCCGGCTATGAGCAGGCGGATAATCTGGTGCCGGGGGACGCCGAGGCTGTTCGTGCCGCACTGGTCGCGCGGCTCGCGGGGCGGCTGGCGCAGGGCTGAACGATCCCTGCACCAGCCGTCTTTCCCGATTACCGGGCGATGCGATGCTCGCCCTTGACCCAGCGCACGGTGCCGCTGGCCGAGCGCATCACCACGGTTTCGGTGGTCATGATGCCGTCGCGGCGACGCTTGACGCCCTGCAGCAGCGAACCATCGGTCACGCCGGTCGCAGCGAAGATGCAGTCGCCCTTGGCAAGATCGGTCAGGTCATAGACCGCATTCAGGTCTTCGATACCCCATTTGCGCGCGCGGGCACGCTCGTCGTCGTTGCGGAACAGAAGCCGGCCCTTGAACTGGCCGCCGACGCAACGCAGCGCGGCAGCCGCCAGCACGCCCTCGGGCGCCCCACCAGAGCCCATATACAGGTCGATGGTGGTTTCAGGATTGGTGGTGGCGATCACCCCGGCAACGTCACCATCGGGGATCAGCATGATGCCGCAGCCGAGCCCTCGCAGTTCGGCGATCAGATCGGCATGGCGCGGACGGTCTAGCACGCAGACGATGATTTCACCCGGCTTGACGCCCTTGGCGGCGGCAACCGCCTGGACGTTCTCGGTCGGGCTCTTGTTGAGATCGATCACGCCTTCGGGATAGCCCGGGCCGACCGCGATCTTGTCCATGTACACATCGGGTGCGTTGAGCAGGCAGCCGTTCTCGGCAATCGCCAGCACGGCCAGCGCATTGGGACCGGCCTTGGCGGTGATGGTGGTGCCTTCCAGCGGATCGAGTGCGATGTCGATGCGCGGAGCGCCTTCATTGCCCAGGCCCACCTTTTCGCCGATATACAGCATTGGCGCCTCGTCACGCTCGCCTTCGCCGATGACCACGGTGCCGTCGATGTCCAGCCCGTTGAGCGCCGCGCGCATCGCTTCCACCGCCGCTGCGTCCGCCGCCTTTTCGTCACCGCGGCCGATCAGGTTCGATGCGGCGATCGCGGCCGCCTCGGTCACGCGGACCATTTCGAGCACGAGCACGCGGTCGAGCTGCGGGGTTTGTGAGGGGGGCGTCGCTTTCAGGCTTGCGCTGGACATGGCAGGCGGGTCATCCTTCTTTTGTGGGGCACCAGTTGCGTTCCAGGCCTGGTGCGTTGCGCCCGGTCCATAAGGGAGCATTATTGCATTGTCGAGAATGCTGTTGGTGGCCGCCGCGCTCGCCATTTCGGGGGTTTTTGCGCCAGTGGCGCTCGCGCAGGAGGCGCAGGACGACACGCGTCTGCCCGAGCCGGAGAAGCGCGAGCCAGATCCGGTCGAAGCCAAGGTGAAGCAGCTGATTCGCAAGGCCGACGAGTGGACCGGCAAGGAAGAGCGCGCCAAGCGCTGCGCACCCAGCGCTGCCGGCAAGGATATCGTGGTCTGCGGCGAGGCGGATGCCGGGGCGAAATTCCGCGTTCCGGCCGATACCGAGGGACGTCTCGCTACCGGTGGTCCGCCGCCCGCGCCCGATGTCGCGGGTGATGGCATCTTCAAGGGCAAGGCGACGATGGGGCTTGGCTGCATCGTTCCGCCCTGTCCGCCGCCCAAGGCTTACATGATCGACTTTTCCAAGCTTCCGGAGGTCGACGAGGAATATCTGCAAAAGGCGCGCGAAGCCGAGGCGGCCGAGAAGGCGCGCGATCCCGAACAGAGCGAGGGGCAGTGATCGACATTCCAATAATCGAGACCGAGCGGTTGCGCCTCCGCGCGCCGGTGATGGCGGATTTCGAAGCCTATGCCACAATGTGGGCCGACGAGCGTGTCACCGCCTATATCGGGGGCAAGCCGCGCACCCGCAACGAGAGCTGGACGCGCTTCATCGGCATGCACGGGTTGTGGGCGCTTTGCGGCTATGGCTATTGGCTGTTCACCGACCGGCGGACCGACGCGCTGGTGGGGGTAGGGGGCCTTGCCAATTTCGAGCGCGGTATCGATCTGCTGACCGGTTATCCCGAGGCCGGCTGGGCGATCGCGCCGGACCATTGGGCCAAAGGCCTGGTGAGCGAGGCGATGACCGCGGTGATGGCCTGGAACGACCGCGCGCTGGGGGGAGGGGAGGTGCGCTGCATCATCGAGCCCGGCCACGGCGCCTCCGAGCATGTTGCAGCGAAGCTGGGCTTCGCGGCCATCGGCGATGCGCCGCTCGGGGACGTGACGGTGAACGTGTACGCGCGGGCAGCTAGTCGGTAAGCCCTCCCCCTTGATCGGGGAGGGTTGGGTGGGGGTGATGTCTCCAGATCGAGCTTAGGGATGCCGGTGTTAAATTGCCGCACCGCCACCCCCACCGCTGCGACATAGGCAGCAAGCTGCCAAGTCTCCACTGCCTCCCCCATCAAGGGGGAGGGTAAGTCAGCGCCTTAATGCGCGCCCTTGCCCTTGACCGCGTTGTAGATCGCCGCAATCACGCCGCCGATCACCAGGCCGACAATGCCCGCCCCGATCGCACCGACCAGCCATTCGACCAGGCCGCCGACCGCTGGGACCGCTTCGCCCGCCGCGACAGCGATGTCGTGGATCAGATGCTCGGGTCCGGCGACGCCGAACACCGCAAGCCCGTGAATGATGATCTGTCCGCCGACCCAGACCATCGCAGCCGTGCCGATGATGCCGAGCGCCGACATCACGATCGGCATGGCCTTGACCAGCCCACGGCCAAAGCCTTGCGCGGCGGCGGAGGGCTTTTTCGCGAGGTGCAGGCCGAAATCGTCCATCTTCACGATCAGGCCGACCGCGCCATAGACTGCAGCGGTGATCAGCAGGCCGACCACCGCGAGCACGCCCGCCTGCATCGCGATCGACCGGTCGGCGACCTCTGCGAGCGCGATCGCCATGATCTCGGCAGACAGGATCAGGTCAGTGCGCACTGCGCCCTTCACGCGCTCGTTTTCCAGCGCGAACATGTCCTGCACCTGCTCGACCACCTCGGCGGTATCCTGCTCGTGGCTGAGCTTGTGGATGATCTTTTCCGCGCCCTCGAAGCACAGGAACGCGCCGCCCGCCATCAGGATCGGGGTGATCGCCCAGGGAAGAAAAGCGCTCAATATCAGCCCGATGGGCAGCAATATGACGAACTTGTTGAACAACGACCCCTTGGCGATGCGCCAGATGACGGGAAGCTCGCGATCGGGGGTGAAGTCGGTGACATATTGCGGGGTGACCGCAGCATCATCGACCACGACGCCTGCAGCCTTGGTGCCGGCCTTGGCCGCCGCTGCGCCGACATCGTCGATCGATACGGCAGCAAGACGGGTCAGCGCAGCGACATCGTCAAGCAGCGCGGCAAGGCCTGAAGGCATCGGTCAGTCTCCGAGAATGTGCACGACCAGTGGATCGGCGTGCAAGCTGGGGGAACCCTTGAGCGCGGACAAGGTTGCCGCGACCGCGCTTTCGGGGCCTTCATGCGTCACCATGGCGACGAGCACGCTGCCATCGGGACTGCGGCCCTTCTGGATCAGGCTCTCGATCGAGACGCCCGCATCGCGCATCGCGGCGGTGATTTCGGCGAGCACGCCGGGCCGGTCGGCGACCTCGAAGCGAAGATAGCATTTGCCGGTGCGGTGCCCGGTTTCGGCGCGCGCAACCTTGTCGAGCTCGCGCACCGGCATCGAAAAGGCGGGGCCGATCTCGCCGCGCGCGATGTCGATCAGGTCGGCAACGACCGCGCTCGCGGTCGGACCATCGCCCGCGCCCGCGCCCTGGAACAGCAGGCGCCCGGAGAAATTGCCCTCGGCGACCACGGCATTGGTCGACCCTTCGACATGCGCCAGCGGATGGTGCATCGGCACCAGATAGGGGTGGACGCGCTGGAACAGCTGCGCATCGCCATTGCTTCCATCGAGCTCGGCCATGCCGATCAGGCGAATGCGATAGCCGAGCGCGGCGGCCTGGGCGATGTCGGCGGACAGGATTTTGCGGATGCCGCTGCGCTCGATGCCGTCGAAATCGAGCTCGGTGCCGAACGCCAGCGCAGCGAGAATCGACAGCTTGTGCGCGGCATCGACGCCATCGATGTCGAAGCTGGGATCGGCCTCTGCAAAGCCGCGCGCCTGCGCTTCGGCGAGCACCTCGGCGAAATCCTGCCCGGTCCTTTCCATGGCCGAGAGGATGAAATTGCACGTCCCGTTCAAGATGCCATAGACGCGGCTCAGACGGTTGGCCGCCGCACCTTCGCGCAGGCCCTTGATCACCGGGATTCCGCCTGCGACCGCAGCTTCGTACTTGAAGGCGAGTCCGGCCTTTTCGGCGCGCTCGGCTAGGTCCAGCCCATGATGCGCGACCATCGCCTTGTTCGCGGTGACGAAGGCCTTGCCGCCACTCAGGCATTCCTTGGCGAGCGTCAGGGCAGGGCCATCCGCGCCGCCGATCAGCTCGACCACCACGTCGATATCCCCGCGGGTGGCAAATTCGCCCATGTCGTCGACCCATTCATAGGGCGAAAGGTCGACGCCGCGATCCTTGGCGCGGTCGCGCGCGGTGATGCCGCAGATACGGATCGGCTTGCCCGCACGCCGCGCGATCAGCGCCGCGTTCTCTTCGACCAGACGGATGACGCCCGCGCCCACGGTACCCAGCCCGACCAGCGCGATGTTCAGCGTTTCCCCCATTTTCGGTCCTTCAGCGAAAGTTCATCCGATTGCGTCCTTAGCGTGTGCAACGGCAAAGGGAAGAGGGCGCAGCGGGTTGTTCGCGCCGCCTTGCCGCCCTATAGGCCGCCCGGGGCCGGATGATCGCATAAAGGGTAGTTCATGACATCGCCGACAATCGTGATCCTCGCCGGCAAGCGCGACGGCAAGCTCGACCCGCTGGCCGAGGCCGCCGGAGTCACGCACAAGTGCAACGTGCCGATCCAGGGCAAGGCGCTGCTGCAATGGGTGCTGGAAGGCGTGGAAGACGCCTGGCCGGACAGTCCGATCTGGGTGTCGATCCATGATCCGGCAGTGGTCGCCGACCTGCCTGCAGTGCAGAAGCTCATGGCCAGCGGAAGGCTGCGCATGAGCGTGTCGCGCGAAGGCATTGTCGAGAGCATCGAAGCGGTCATCGAGGAAGCGGGGAGCCCGTTCCCGATGCTGATCACCACTGGCGACAATGTGCTGGTGACAGCAGAGGAAATCCGCTCGATCCACGATTTCGGCATGCGCGAGGGCGCGGGCGCGGTCATCGCGATCGCCGAAAAGTCGAGCATCCTCGCCGAACATCCCGAAGCGCAGCGGCGGTTCTACGAATTCAGCGACATGGCGATCTCGAACTGCAACGCCTATTGGCTGCGCGATGCCGCCTCGTTCCGCGCGGCCGAGGCGTTTCGCGCCGGGGGGCAGTTTATCAAGACCAAGGGGCGGATCGCGCAGGCGTTCGGCATCCTCAACCTCATCCGCTTCCGTCTCGGCTGGTGGAGCGTCGATGGCGCAATGGCTGCCATCTCGCGCCGCTTCAAGGTCAGGGTCCGCGCGCTGCTGCTGACCGAAGGCGCCTATGCGGTCGATGTCGACAACGAGCGGACCTACAAGATCGCCGAGATGCTGCTGGCGAGGCGGAAACCGGCTTAGGTCTCCAAAGTCCACCGTCATTCCCGCGATAGCGGGAATCCCGCTTGTGCGCGGGCGATGAAGAGGAAGCGGGACCCCCGCCTTCGCGGGGGTGACGGTTCAGGACAAACCGAAGGGGATCAATCCCTGTCCGGACGCAGGCTGTTACCCGCGCGATCACCGCGGAGCGAATCCCACCAGCTGACCGGGTTCCAGTTGGTGCTGCCGTCAAGCGAGAAGGTGACGATTTCCGCGCGGCCGCCGATATTCTCGAGTGGCACCGCGCCGCCCAGGCCCAGTTCCTCCAGGCTCGCGCGGCTGTCCGCGCTGCGGTCGCGATTGTCGCCCATCAGGAAAACATGGCCCGCAGGCACCTTGTAGGGGCCGTAATTGTCGAGCGGATAATCGGGGCCGAGATCGATCGTATTGTACGACACGCCGTTGGGCAAAGTCTCCCGGATGATCGGCAGCTCGCAATAATAGCGGCCATCGGCTCCGCGCGCCTTGAGCATCGGGAAATCGCTGGCGTTGCAGGGCGAGTTCACGTCGACGGGCAGCATCAGGTTCGGCTGCACCGCGCGCGGGATCTGCTTGCCGTTCAGGATGACGCGGCCCTGGCGCACCTCGATCGTGTCGCCGGGGCGGCCGATGACGCGCTTGATATAGTCGCTCTGTGCGCCCGGCGGGGTGGCGATAACAATGTCGCCATATTCGGGGGTCGATCCCATGATCCGCCCCTTCATCGGCGGGAGGAGGTGGAACGAGACCGAGACCCAGGACCAGCCATAGGGATATTTGGTCACCACCAGCCGGTCGCCGACCAGCAGATTGGGCATCATCGACATGGTGGGGATGTAGAAGGGCTTGGCGACCAGCGAATGGAAGGCCAGCACCGCAAGCAGCAGCAGGGCCAGCCCCCGAATCTCCTCGAACCAGTTGACCGGCTTGTCGGTCTCGGACGCGCGCGCGTCCTTGGCCTCGATTGCCACATCGGAAGATTCTGGTGCCATTTCGGGGTCTTTCGGGTCCGGGCGGGCGCTGTCAGTCAACGGGCCGCGCCTCGATAATGACGAAGGCCTGAGCCCATGGATGATCGTCGGTGAGCGTGAGATGAATGATGGCACTGTGCCCTGCGGGAATCATGCTGTCCAGCCGTGCCTTCGCGCCCCCGGTGAGACGGAGTGTCGGCGCGCCGGACGGGGCATTGACGACGCCGATATCCTTCATGAACACGCCAGCCTTGAACCCTGTTCCCACCGCCTTTGAAAAAGCCTCTTTGGCGGCAAAGCGCTTGGCGAGCGTGCCTGCCTTGGTGAACGGGCGGCGGTTGGCCTTGGCCTGCTCGACTTCGGTGAACACGCGCTTTTCGAACCGCGCGCCGAACCGGTCGAGCGAGGCCTGGATCCGCTCGATATTGCACAGGTCGGAGCCGAGGCCGATGATCACCGCGCCTCGTCCATCAATTGCCGCATCTTGCGGATGCTCGCTTCGAGACCGTCGAAGATCGCCTCGCCGATCAGATAATGGCCGATATTGAGCTCGGCGAGCTGGGGGATCGCAGCGATCGGCTGGACATTCTCGAAGGTGAGGCCGTGTCCGGCATGCGGTTCGATGCCGTTCTTGGAGGCGAGCGCGGCGGCGTCGGCAATGCGCTTGAGTTCGGCCTGGACGCCATCGCGGTCGTCGTCGAGCCACAGATGCGCATAGCGCCCGGTATGCAGTTCGACCACCGGTGAGCCCAGTTGCATCGCTGCTTCGATCTGCCGCGCCTCGGGTTCGATGAACAGGCTGACGCGAATGCCCGCCTCGCCGAGCCGCGACACGATCGGCATCAGAGTGTTGTGCAGACCTGCCGCATCGAGCCCGCCCTCGGTGGTGCGCTCCTCGCGCTTTTCGGGGACGATGCACGCGGCATGCGGCTTGTGGCGCAGCGCGATGGCGAGCATCTCTTCGGTCGCGGCCATCTCGAGATTGATCGGCAGAGTCGCGCCCGCCATGATAGCGTCGAGGTCGCTGTCGCGGATATGCCGCCGGTCCTCGCGCAGGTGCACGGTGATGCCGTCGCCGCCGGCCACTTGCACGATGCGCACCGCGCGCATTGGATCGGGATGATCGCCGCCGCGCGCGTTTCGGATGGTGGCGACGTGATCGATGTTCACGCCCAGACGGATATGGTTGGTCATTGCGGGGCTCCGGTGGCGCACAGGGCGGCGCGCATCACATCATGCGTGATGCCCGCCTGCTGCCAGATTTCGCCAAAAGCCGCTTCGGCCTCGGCGCGGTTCGATGTCATGATGATCACCATGTCCTGATCGGGCAGGATGATGTTGCGTAAGGCCACGCCGCCGATGAAGCCGCGGCGCTCGATGATGCGCACCGGCGTGTCGCCGCAATCCTTGAGTGGTACGGCGAACGACCATTGGCCGAGCGCGGCATAGCCATATTGCGGCTTGCCGTCCCACATCTCAGCGCGCTGTCCCTCGGGAATCAATCTGCCGTTCATCAGCGCGCGGTCGAAGGCGAAAAGGTCGCGCGTCGTGCCGTAAAGCGCGCCCGCGCCGCCGAAATTCTCGAGCCGGAAAGCCGTCGATTCGGGTTTGCCGTCGCCAAAGCCGGGCATGCTGGGCTCGGAGCGCGGGAACAGGCCGACGCTCCCGAGGCCGAGCGGCTTCGCGATGCGTTCCTCGATCAGCGCAGCATAGGGCTTGCCGCTGGTCGCCTCGACCACGGCGGCCATCATGATGAAGTCGCAGTCGCCGTAGAAGAACTCGTCGGCAGGCTTGCGCGTCGTCGGTCCCTCGCACCAGGCACGGCCGGTTTCGGGACTGTCGAGATCGACCATGTAGAAGGTCGACCAGTCGTCGCGCCCGACAGGGCCTTCCTCGGTGCGCGGCAGGCCGGATATGTGCTGCATCAGCATCCGCGAGGTGATGGTTGCGGCATTGGGCGCCTTGCTGTCGGGAAGATAAGTGATGATCGGTGCGTCCAGATCGAGCCGGCCCGCAGCGGCCTCCTGCATCGCGATGGTTGCGGTGACCTGCTTGGTCACCGATGCCCAGCGCCAGACCTTGCCGAGCTGGTGCTCGGCAGTTCCGGCCGGATCGACCAGGCCGAAGGCGCGCTCGTACACAACCGTGTCCCCACGCGCGATCAGCACCGTGCCAGGGGCCTTGACCGGATCGAGCGCGGCGTTGACGGCGGCCTGATCGACGGCAGGCGAGGGCGCGTCCGCGCCGAGCAGCAGCGCGGCGAGCGGAGCGAGGCTCACGCCGATCATGCCGCTTCGGGTTCCTTTCGGCTGCCGGGTTTCATTGCGGGCACGGATGCCAGTTCGGGCGGCAGCGAGTCGGCGGGGTAGCTCGGAAAGTTGAGCGAAATCAGCGGGAAGAAAGGCACGCCTAGCGAGACTTCTCCGGCGGAACGATCGACCAGTGCGCCAGCAGCAATGACTTCGCCCCCCGCCGCGTTGACGGCTGCGATCGCCTCGCGCGAGGAAAGCCCTGTCGTCACCACGTCTTCCATCAGCAGCACCTTCTGCCCCGGCTTGATCGCGAATCCGCGGCGCAGCTCGAACGTGCCGGTGGGGCGTTCGACGAACATCGCTTCGACGCCGAGCGCGCGGCCCATTTCATGCCCTATTATAAGGCCACCCATGGCGGGCGAGACGACGAGGTCGATCTGCGCGCGGACATCGCGAGGCATGCGGGCCGCAAGTGCGCTCGCCAGGCGCGAGGCGCGCATCGGGTCCATCAGCACGCGCGCGCATTGCAGATAGTGCGCGCTGTGCAAGCCCGACGAGAGAATGAAATGCCCCTCCAGCAAAGCCTGGCTCGCGCGGAACTCGGCGAGAATTTCTTCATCCTGCATCGCGATTTACCCTTTACGTAGCGTCGCCGGGGGAGGGGGCTGGCAAGCTGAACCGGCGATTAAAAAATATCCCTAGATTGGCTTGAGACTGGCGGCAAGCCTGCGTATAGGCAGCCATAGCTTTGACGCAAAACACGGCAGTGATCCGGCACAACGGGACGTGGACGGATGCCCTGCCCATACAGGGACAGTCTACGAATGGCGTTCGCATCTTGGACGAAATCTTTTGGTTTCGCAGCCCTTGTTCTCGTGTCCGCGCCCATGGCGCTGGCGCAAACTCCGCCCGCACCGCCGGTCACCGCTCCCGCTCCCAGCGCACAAGCCGCGCCCGCCGTTGCTGCTCCGGCCGCAACCGCGCCCGCTGCTGCAGCTGAAG